>NZ_JBFUKG010000005.1:0-252227 GCF_056400945.1 Polaromonas sp. P4_H1
GAGCTTCAAGCACACGGTGCAACTGTGGACAGAGTGGGTCTCGCGAGGCCTCTCGGCCACGAAGGATTGCGGGCGGCTATTCACGTTGATCGCACAATGCAGGGTCGGCCATCGACCCGGACGCATCGAGCCGCGAATGCGAAAACGAAGGCCCAAACCCTACCCCTGGTTGAAGGTGCCCCGCGACCAGGCTCGCCGACACGTCCAGAGGCATGGTCATGCCTATGAGCCAAAGTAAGTGCCATTCGGGCTAATGCGGCTAATACTATCTTGAATCAATCCGGGCAATTGAAGCAATTAAAGCCATGGAGCTTGATAATGCGGGGTCGAGTTCATGCTGGAACATTAGCACGTGCAGCGAGATGGGCAACACGTGCCGCTTGTAGCGATTGGTTCGCCTGTGATACAGATTCCATGTCGGCACGGGCCCCAACAGAGCCCACAACAGATGCCGGATATACGACTGCAGGTGCCCCCCCAAAGCCACACTATCGGTCAGTTTCTTGCACTTGAGGGGGAGTCCATATACGGCATGCTAGGTCTCGCTGCGGGTAAGGGCAGCATCATTCGACATGTCCCTGAGCTTCAAGCATTTCGGACGCCGGCATAAAGCCCTCGAAGAACTTAACCACCACTTCAGTTATCCGTGCAAGAGTCTCGTCCGTAATGTCAAGGTGATACAGCTTCCGCTTGAACGGCGCGCTGAACCTGTGGGGTTCACGGAAGCCCTTTAGCGCGAACATTCCGTCCGGTGCATGGTCTTCCGGATGCGCATCGAACTCGCCAGCGTGTGCCATCGCATCGCGCAATCCATCAATCTCAGGGAAATAGTCGTTCAGCAACTTGGCCGATTGCCGGAGTAGTGTCGAATCTATGGAATCGCTCAACGAGGGACACTTCTTGATCACCACGCCTCTAATCTCCACGACTCCACGTTGTACTTGAGGCCGGTCAGATGTGCGTGGAGGTCCTTGACGGCTGCGAACTCGGCGCGCGGGGTCGCCACAGAGGGCCAGAGCAGTGGTGGCGACAGCATTCCTGGAGACCTAGACGTTCGAGTTCACGGGCAACCGAATGCTGTCCCGTGCAACGAAGGGTTAAGCCCTCGCCCGTACCTACGGGCACGCACGGTTGCAGGCTAGCGCTTGACGCGAACATGCTCCGCGGACAACACCAGAACGCGCTTCTGCCATACACGCACTTTGCTCCTGTCTGCAGTCTCGAGTGCAGACCTCCCGCGCGGTAGGTGGTCGTGGCGGTGGGGCCTCTAATACATCTCCTTGTCTAGTAGACAGCGAGCAGGCTCGCCTCGAATTTAGGAAGATACCGCTGACAATGTATGCCCCATCAAGGGTGTTCGTTGTTCTGAACCTCAGCGGCGCTGAGCATTGATCAGATACTTCGTCGGGGTTACAGATAACGCTACGACTTGAATTCCAGGCCCACGGGGACTGTCCATTAAGTACGACGAGTGGGCCGGGTCCGATTGGTGGAACTGGAATTGCTGCGCCAACAGGAAAGTTCACACCGTTGCATTGAACAGCCGCTCCGGTCACAGGCGACATTTCGATGATGACAGAATCCGGATTAGTGATGGTTTCCACGAGCTCATGCGTTGAAACGAAAGTTACTGCATTGAATGTATTTGGCTTTCCGGAACAACCAGCGGGCGTAGTGGATGGATCAGGAATTACGGAGATTCTGATCTTTGGTCCGTAAGCAAAGAGGCCCGGCAAAGGGAGGGGAACCTGTGTACGAGCAGTGAAGTGATAGCCACAAAACCTACCAGCCACTGGGGAGGCTCCTATCTGGGCTCCCAAGATGTTTGCTCCCATTACAGTACTCATGGCTGCGCCGAAGTGCACCATGTATACAGTGCGAGAACTCGGAATTGGGAGGATGCCGCTAAGTATGTGGCGATCGATTTCTCGTGCTATTTCCAGCGTATCAACTGTACGACTATCTCCCGGCATGATCTGAACACTGGAAATGAGCGACGCAGCACCGATTGGTCGGCCGGTTCGTGAGTACTCAGTTAATACGTCAAGATACCCACTTCGCGTAATCCTGGAATAGAATTTATTCAGATTTGCCGTAAAGGTAGCAGGCTGATCGCCCCAGTAGACAACTACCACTTCAGGCCTCTCAACTATGTCACCTCCGGAGAAAAAGTACGGTTGGGCAGGAGATGCGCCAGCAAAAAATGCAAGTGTGGCGAGCGCGAGGCGCACTATCGAGCGAAAGAAAGCCTGAAGCATGGTCTCACCTCCAATGAAGTTAATCAGGTACGGGATGTGTGGCACTTTGGCGCGAAAAGACCGGAGTGTCGTCGCTCGTGTTGCAGATACATTGAACATAAGAGGCCTGACGCCGTGCCTCCGCCGAGTCTAGAAGCTATTTGCCCGCCAGCCCATCCTTCAATTGAGGGAGAGCGAACACAATGGGGTAATACCTGGAACGTCAGCTTGGGCCGTCAAGAGCCAGCGAGCATCTCAAATTGCTCGCCCGGCAACGGTCGTTCAGACTTGCATCTCCCCGGGGTTGCTCAATACCTGCCTGTCGTCGCCGGCTCCTGGGTGCCCGACCCAGCCGTTGACGCCGCCACCCGTTTACTGACACTCAAATGCTACAGCGGGTCAGCTTAACAATTTTTCCTCGAAACCGACGACAGCCCAGCCACCGCGTCAACACAAGCGATTTCGCCTACGCAAACCCAAGGGCACCCCCTGTTCGCGTGAGTGTTGACAACCACGACATTCGCCATGTACCGTTCAGCTCTGTACGCCAGTTCGGAATTGACCATCTGCGTGTTTTGATGCCGAGGTTGCTGTGCTGTCGGACGATACTATCGCTCCACTGCGCAGACTTTTTTATCAAGACAAGTCCGCGAATTTCGTTGTTCAAGGTGTCCCAATACCAATAGTCTGGGCGCCATCAACTTAACGGATAGGAATAACAAGATGAAAAATCCTACACGCCGCACCTGGCTTGGATTGGCACGCGACCTGCTGGCGCTGGCCGCCGTTTCGTTTGTTCTTATTTCTCCTGTGCAGGCGGCGGGCGGTGGCAGCGGAACTGGCGCCAAGCCTACCCTCAGCACCAAGGACTTCGACTATTACCTCACGGGTAATTCAGCCGATATGTCACCCAGCCGGCCCACATCACAGATGACTGTGTTGATGGGTGGAGGGCTCGACGTTGACCAGGCCTTCAAGGACATGATAGCCAAGGCTGGAGGGAGCGCCACCAGCAAGATTGATGTCGTCGTCATCCGCGCTTCGGGTGCAGATGGCTACAACCCCTACTTGTCCGCCATGGAAGGCGTCGACTCGGTCGAGACCCTGGTCATCAAAACGCCAAATGGTGCCAACGATCCGAAGGTCACGAGCGTCATTCTCGGGGCAGACGTGTTGTTCATCGCCGGAGGCGACCAGTGGAGCTACATCGGTCAGTGGAACGAGACCTCCGTCGAGACGATCATCAAGACTGTGCTGCTTCCGAAAAACGTGCCTATCGGCGGAACGAGCGCGGGCCTCGCGGTGTTGGGCGCTGTAGATTTTTCAGCACAGCGCGGCACGATCACTTCGTCAGATGCACTCAGCGACCCGTATAACCGCAGGCTCACCCTTGACCGTACGTTCCTGGAAACCATTCCCAAACTCCAGAATACGATCGTGGATGCCCATCTGGTGAGCCGCGACCGCATGGGACGCCTGGTGACCTTTCTGGCGAGGATGATTCAAGATGGTATGCCCTGGAGTGCCGCACGGGCCATCGGTGTCGACGAGGGAACTGCCGTCGTGATTGATGGCGACATCGCCACGGTGCGTGCCAACAGCGGCGGAACCGGGGCGGCGTACTTCTTGAAACTACCGCAAGACCCAGGCACTACCTTGATTGTCAAGCCTAAAACCCCGCTCGAAGTCTCGTCGGTACTTGTTGACAAGCTCACCCAGGCGGCTGGGGATCAATTCAACATGGCCAACTGGCTTCGCGACGGAGGTAGTACGTACTTGCTGTATGTCCAACGTGGCGTGCTGTATGGGCCGAGCAATAACCCTTACTGAGCCTGCCGGTTGTTCAAGTGAAACGGTGCTGCAGTTCCTTAAATTTTGCGGCACCCAAGGCATAAAAGACGGCTGAGCAAAACCCGATATATCCGGAGCACACAAAGTGCGCCAGTGCCGATTGAGGAGCCAACCCGCGAATCGCCATCATGGGCAGCAGTACCCTCTGCACAAACAGCCCGAATGTAAGGCAGCAAACCTTTCAACCGTTACGACGCAGAAACTTGCTTTCCTTGGGCGGACCATGTAAGTCCATATACGAGGGGTTAGACGTCGGCACTTTGGGTTTGCGACTCAAACTCAATGCCTCCGATATAACGGAACATGAAGTTGTAGACCGCGCAACCAAGTGCGACCATCACATAACCCATCACCAAGTAGATGATGGGAAAGAGAGCCAAAAAGAGAACCGGCGGCGCGGACTCTTTGGGACCGGCCATTGATGCGATCAGCACGAACGGCACCATGAACACCATAGAACTGACTGCCATCAGAACCGCAAACACTTTACCGTTCTGGTGGGGCGAAAACCTAGCGACTTGTTGCTTCATGTATTGACACCTCCCAGTGCCGGTTGGTTGAAGTCCTATGGGCGGGACCGTAGGCTGAAGAATACATGCTGGGAACTACCCAGTAAGACGGTGACCTTGCATGCTCGGCGTCACGTGGTTCGCCTTTTCTCCCGACGCCCAACGAATGCAAGGGACTTCCCCGTCCCAAGCGAGCCGCGACCCGTTGGGGTTGCGGTTCACGGCAACTGAGTGCCACGATGGAGAGGTCAAACTTTTCATCAACTCACTTGAGAGTGGAAATCATGGCTATCGTAACCGTTGGAATTGACCTCACCGACTTAGATTGCCAGTGCGCCGGCACTGCAGGCCACCGATGCGACCGAGGCCACTGACCGAACATGGTTCCAGAGCGACCACTCGCGCAGATAGACAACCCAATACTCGGCGGCTTGCGAAGACGCAGGGTCTAGGCCAGCCAGACGTTCATTGCGTGGCACGTTGAGCGCCATGGTGACAAGAAACGAACCCACCAGATACAGAAGACCTGATGCGAGCAGCAGGAAGGAGCGTGGCGTATTCCAGCTGAGAACTGACATGACAACGCAAGCGGCAGCCAAGAAAGCTGTGCCCAGAAAAACGCCCAAAAAGAGAGGATTGATGACAACGACATTGATGCGCTGCATGGCAGCGACACCCTGACTGGCCGGAAGCTGAGCGAGAGCCTTCATGACGAAGGTGGAGAAGGCAAAGAAAACACCGCCAACAATGCCAGCGCCGACGCAAACAAGGATCATGACTGCGATGAGCATAGAAGCCTCCTGGGTCGCGCTCTATGACGCTCAATATTTGACATGAGCGGCGGACGAAAGTGGGCGAAGCCCGCTTTCGGACGTCCGCTCGATGGAAGGGTTGAGCGTCATCCCGCAGATTAGTTCTTCGAGAAGAAGCCGAGCAGCAAGGCGTTGAAGGCCGTCGGGTTCGCAACGTTCATCACATGGCCCGCCTTCGGGATGACCGCGCGTTCGTTGCGCGGCAGGCACGGTTGAATCGCGTCCTGCATATGGCGGTACTCGTCGGGGCTTCGTTCGCCGGAGACGAGCAAGACCGGCACTGTGATGCGCTTGACGTGTTCACAGCTGAGTGCTTCGTTGGCATCGGCAAGCAGGCTCTTGATGGTCCAGGCGTTGTCGCGGACGCCCTGCTTGTTGGGCTCGGGCAGGTTCTTCCAACCGCCCGGCACGGTGACACCGTCCACGAAGCTTTCGAGGCCGGCATCGGTGCTGCCGCTTTGCAGGTGCTCGATCGCAGCCGAGACAAACGTGCGCCGCCGCTCAAGGGCTGCGAGCGCGGGCGGCGCTGCGGAGAGGAAGCTCGCCATCGGTGCCGGATCGGCGAGCACGAGCGACTTCAGCAGTTCGGGATGCTGGCTCGCCATTTCCAACGCGACCTGGCCGCCTCGCGAATGGCCCACCAGATGCACTCTGCCGGCGTTGAGCGCGCGGATGAAGCCTGCGAGATCGGCAACATGCTGGCCCATCGTCAAGGTGTCGCCCTTTCCGCCCCAATGCTCCGGGTACGAGTGGCGCAGGCTAAGCGCGATCGTGCGGTAGCGCTCGGCGAACGGCTCCATCTGGCCGCGGAAGTAGCGGTAGTCGCTCACCGTGCCGTGCACGAAGATGACCGGCTCGCCAGAACCACGCTCGACAAAGGCCATCTCGTATCCGTTGACGGAAAGGGACTTGACCCCAGCCGGAAGGTCCCAGGTGCGCGGCGTTGTCGCCGCACACGCGGCGAGAAGCAGCGCTAATGCCAAATGCCAGAACGAGCGGATCATGGTTGGTCTCCTCACCGGGACTTTAAAGCGCAATGTCAGAACGGGTCCACCTCGATACGTTTTCCCGTAAGACGGCCTTCGGCCGCGCTAATCTCGTTGTCCTGTAAG
This sequence comes from Polaromonas sp. P4_H1, assembly GCF_056400945.1. Classification (NCBI taxonomy): domain Bacteria; kingdom Pseudomonadati; phylum Pseudomonadota; class Betaproteobacteria; order Burkholderiales; family Comamonadaceae; genus Polaromonas; species Polaromonas sp. P4_H1. The sequence goes on from NZ_JBFUKG010000005.1 coordinate 6,522, forward strand.
TCGCGTCTGCTGGATTTTGTTGCGGCCGTGAACTCGTTGTCTCCAGGGCCTTGGATAATATGTATCCGGACCTTGTTGCTTCCGATCCACTTTCCGTCTTGATCGAAATTAAAAGCGATATAGGTGGCATCAAATTCCTTGTCGCCGACGCGCTTCCAGGCACCATGACCGCCACTGTATACGGGGTGGGTGTCCCCGCTCCGAAAGAATGTGCCATCCGACGAAAAGGTAAGAAGGTTCTTCCCTACGCCGCGTGCACGGCTGGCTGTCACGATCCAGGCCCCAACCAGGCCTCGATTGGCTTCGACGGCAGCGTCCTGACGGGTGACCATCGGCCCAGAAGATGCGCAACCGGCAAGAACCGCGGCAATTATTAGACTCAACAGAACAGACCTGGTGCTATGCATGCTTCGCCTCCTTTAACGTAAATGCCTGAACCATTAACGACGTTGTTCTTCCGTGACGTCGCTGCTCTTGCCTTCTAACGAAGTGAGCGGCCTGCGCGGCTTTTCGCGCAGGTCCGCTCGACTGCCGGGTTAGACGCCACTTCTTTAGTTCTCAACGGTTACGTCCTATGGGATTCTCTCGGGAAGTCTGCTGCCCGAGCTGTTGGGCGAGCCCGATGAGAATTCCTTCGGGACCACGGATATAGCAGAGCCGATACATGTTTTCATACTGGACCACTTCGCCGACGAGCTTCGCGCCGCGTTTGCCGAGCCGGACGAGCGTATCGTCGATGTCCTCCACGGTGAACATGACGCGTAGGTAACCAAGAGCGTTCACTGGGGCGACGCGGTGATCGGCGACAACGGGCGGCGCGAGGAAGCGGGACAACTCGAGCCGGCTGTGGCCGTCCGGCGTACGCATCATGGCAATCTCGACGCGCATGCCGTGCAATCCGGTGACGCCATCAGCCCAGTCTCCTTCGATTGGAGCGCGCCCCTCGAGCTCGAGGCCAAGTTCGGTGAAGAACGCAATGGCGGCATCGATGTCTGCCACCACGATGCCGACGTTGTCCATACGCTTGACCGTCATGATGCTCCTTGGCGTCTAACGTAAAAGTGACCGGCGCCCACTCAAGGTGGGCCGCGCAGCGGCCGGACGCTTTTGGGCGTCCGCGTTGACTGACAAGTTATACGCTCCCGTCATTGGAATAGGCCAATTGATCTCGAGATCATCAAAAGCAGCAAGCCGACAATCAATAGTCCGGTATGCACCAGTCCAATAGCCTCGGTCTTGCGTGACGCCTCGCCAATGTGGTCCTCGAGTTCGCGATACTCCTTCATCAGTGCGTCTGCCTGCGCTAGCAATGCAACGCCGGCCTCTTCCTTACCTGTTAGGAAATTGATGTGAGGCACGCCGCTCTCAGCTGCCAGCCTGTGGCTTCTGATATTTTCATTTAGACCGAGTTGTTCAACGTTCAATTTCTGCACGTACACATAGGCTGAGACCGCCAATACACCGGCAATGATGGATCCCGCAAAAGCCAGGAGAGCCAGGAGTTCAAAGGTGTTGCGCGTAAGGCCGATCTTTTCAGCTACAAAGTCCTTGCCCAGATAAGCGAAGACAGCCGTCTCAATACCCAGCAAAAAGTAAGTTAGCTTCTGCTGCCCCTCGCGCAAAGCTTTGTGCAGTTCAGATGAAGCGTCACTCATGGCGTATAACGTGTTATGGACATCAAGCAGGTCACATGAGCAACTTTTCTATGCACCACGATCGCCTCCCAGCATCCACTATAAGTACTTGATTTATAACTGACTTTTCGTATCTGGTGTCGAATGTGCCGTTACGAAAATCACGGCAAAGTCGCCAAAGCTGCTCATGAACAACTTCGCCTGCCAATGAACAAGACAGCGTCGTCTTCTGTAACGCCTTGAATTCATTGGGGAAATCCGATGCGGTGGAGACTCAAAGGGGCAATGCCAAATCTGTGAAAGCCTGCATATTGGAATGTTTAACTGGGCTAGCGCTGCCCTCACAATCGCCCCCCAGGCAGCGAAGCAACTCACAGATAGGCGCGCAAGGCATCCAGCGTCTTTGCAGCCGCACCCCGATTGCGGGCCGCGAACGCCAGGCCGGAATCCACCGCCGCTGCCAGCGCGGGCGGGTCGCTTACCAGCCCCAGCGCGGCCTGGACGGCCTCAGGCATACCAGCTACGCGCAGGGCTGCGCCTTCGGCCTCGGCCAGTTCGGCGGCCTCGGAGAAGTTGAAGGTGTGTGGGCCCATCACCACCGGGCAACCGCAGGCTGCGGCCTCGATCAGGTTCTGGCCACCCAGGGGCGCGAAGCTGCCGCCGAGCAGGGCCACATCGCTGAGGCCGTAGTACAGCGCCATCTCGCCGAGGGAGTCGCCGAGCCAGACATCGGCCTGCCGGGCTTCGTCGCTGTCGGCGGGGCCGCCCGTCCACTGCGAGCGGCGCGATACGCGCAGGCCATGCTGCTCCACCAGGGCCGCCACTTCATCAAAGCGCTGCGGGTGGCGGGGAACGATCAGTGCATGGAAAGACCTGGCGGGTTCATTGGCTGCCGAACCCGTGGCTGACAGCCCAAGCCTTGCCTGGGTCGCAGCCTTTATCTGCTTGAGGAAATCGGCTTCTTCGCCTTCGCGCGAGCTGGCGAACATCAGCACCGGCTGCGCCAGCGCCTGCCGCCATGCCCGGCCTTGTGCCTGCTGGCCGGCGCTGGGCGTGGCATCAAACTTGAGGTTGCCAAACACGCCAGCCACCGGCGCGCCAAGCTGGCGAAAGCGCCGCGCGTCGTCTTCGGTCTGCGCATACACCGCGGCCAGCGCGCCATAGGCCGGCAAAGACAGCGGTGCGATGCGCAGCGCCTGCTGCAATGATTTGTCTGACAGGCGGCCATTGACGAGCACCAGCGGCATGGCGCACGCGCGGGCCGTGGCCACCGTGTTGGGCCATATCTCGGTTTCCATCAGCAGGCCCAGTCGTGGCCTGAAGTGATTGAAAAAGCGCGCCACGGCAGCCGGGCTGTCCCAGGGCTGCCACACCTGCACATCGCCAAGCTGCAGCAGCGCCGCGCCCTCGGCGCGGCCGGTGGCCGTGCCGTGCGTGAGCAAAATACGCAGGCCCGGGTACTGCGCGCGCAAGGCTTTGAGCAGCATGGCCGCGGTGCGCGTTTCCCCGAGCGACACGGCATGCACCCACACCAGTTCGGAAGAAGTCTCGGCCGGTTGGGTGTAGTGGCCAAAGCGCTCTTCAACCGCCGCCAGATAGCCGGGCTCGCGCTGGCCGCGCCGCGCCAGCTTGCGGCGCAGCATGGGTTGCGCCAGCACCAGGGCCAGCGAATAAAGCCGCAGCAACAGCTGGCTCATGGGGTGGCCACAATGGTCGTATGCGCCGCCGCGGGGGCCTCACGACAAGCCAGCCAGGCTTGCCAGACGGCTTCAACGCTGGGGGTTGGTTGCGCAAACACGCTGACCTGCCGCCGCGCGGGCGCGCCGCCGTCCTCGGGCATCAAAGCCGGTGGCCCGGTTCGCCACGCGGTATCGAAGTTGTAGATCTGCACATGCGGCAAATCGAGCGCCACGGCAATGTGGCTCACGCCGCTGTCCACGCCGATCACGCCGGCGCAGCGCGCCAGCTCGTCCGTCAGGGTATCGAGCGACAGCAGAGGCCACACGGTGGCCACCACAGGGCTTCCCGGTTCATTCAGCGCCTCTGCAATGGCCTGGCTCGTTGCCAGCTCCTTCGCATTGCCGTGCGGCAAGGCCAGCTGGCAGCCCGCCGCGGCCAGGCGCCGGCCGAGCTCTATCCAGTGGTCCAGCGGCCACTCCTTGTCGGCGCGCGAGGTGCCGTGCACAAAGGCCACCCGTTCCAGGCCCGCCGGGCTTGCTATCTCTTCAGGAGCGCTCTTCCCGGTTTTTTCCTGGGCTGGAACCCGTGTTAATCCAAAGTCGGGTTCAGGCCGCAGGTCGTAGCCCAGCGCCTGCGCCGCCAGTTGGCGGGAGCGCTGCATGGCAGCGGTTTGTGGCGCGATGTGGATTGCCACGTCGGCCACCCAGCGCGTCGGCGCCTCGTAGCCCGAGCCATCGGTCTGGTTGGCCAGCGCATAGCGCTTGCCGCCCTCACCTGCGGTGGCCAGCCGGGCCAGCCGCGCCACCAGCGCGGACTTGGTCAGGCCCTGCAGGTCGATGACGGCGTCGTAACTTTCCTGCCGCAACTGCGCCTTGAAGGCACTCCACTCGGCGCGCGTAACCGCCGTCAGGGGCGACTTGCGCCAGCGCCTGATCTCACAGGGAATGACGCGGCGCAGGCCCGCGCAACGCGCCAGCAAGGGGGCAAATGATTTTTCGACCACCCAGTCAATCTGCGCGTCGGGCAAGGCAGCATGAATGTCCTGCACCACCGGCAGGGTGTGCACCACGTCACCCAGCGACGACAGCTTGACCAACAAGATTTTCAATGTAAACGCTTCCTTGGCGCATCACCTGCGGGCTCCCTCTTCTCCAGCCGGGGCCGCGGAGCCGGCTTTGCCGGGCCGCAGGCGCAGCGCCCCCTTGGGGGGCAGCGAAGTACACGAAGTGACGAGCGTGGGGGCACCATCTCTAATGCGCCGCGGCAGCGAAGCTGGCGTCGGGCTTGACGCTGCGCAGCAGCGCGAGCATATCGGCCTCGATGCGCTCCAGTGCCTGCTGGGTGTGGCCCTCGAAGCGGAGCACCAGCACGGGCGTGGTGTTGGAGGCGCGAATCAGGCCAAAGCCGTCGGGCCAGTCCACGCGCACACCGTCGATGGTGGAAATTTTGGCGGGTGCCGCAAAGTGGGCAGCTTTGGTCAGCGCTTCCACCACCGTGTGGGGCTCGCCTTCCTTGCAGGCGACGTTGAGCTCCGGCGTGCTGAAACTAGTGGGCAGGCCGTTGAGGAGGATGCCGGCATCCGGCACGCGGCTCAGGATTTCGAGCAGACGTGCACCGGCGTAGGTGCCGTCGTCAAAGCCGAACCAGCGCTCCTTGAAGAAGATGTGGCCGCTCATCTCGCCGCCCAGCGGTGAGTTGACTTCCTTCATCTTGGCCTTGATCAGCGAGTGGCCGGTCTTGTACATCAGCGGCACGCCGCCGGCCGCCTCGATCTCGGGCGCCAGGCGCTGCGAGCACTTCACGTCGAACAAAATCGTGCCGCCCGGCACGCGCGACAGCACGTCGCGCGCAAACAGCATCATCTGCCGGTCGGGGTAGATGTTCTGGCCGTCCTTGGTCACAATGCCCAGCCGGTCGCCGTCGCCGTCAAACGCCAGGCCCAGCTCGGCGTTACCGCTTTGCAGCGCCTTGATCAAGTCCTGCAGGTTCTCGGGTTTGCTCGGGTCGGGGTGGTGGTTGGGAAAGTTGCCGTCGACTTCGCTGAACAGCTCGGTCACCTCGCACCCCAGGGCGCGAAAAATGGCGGGGGCCGAGGCACCGGCGACGCCGTTGCCCGAATCGATGACGATCTTCAGCGGGCGCTCCAGCTTGATGTCGGAAACGATGCGATCGCGGTAATCCTTTTCAACATCCACGCGGCTGATGGCGCCGCCCTGCGCCGGCTGCGCCCAGCCTTCGGACTCGATCAGGCGGCGCAGGGCCTGGATGTCCTCGCCATAAATCGCCCGGCCAGCCATCACCATCTTGAAGCCGTTGTAGTCCTTGGGGTTGTGGCTGCCGGTGACCTGGATACCCGAGGTGGCCAGGGTGTTGGCCGCGAAGTACAGCATGGGCGTGGTGACCATGCCGACATCGATCACATTGACGCCGGATGCCGCCAGGCCGCGCATGAGCGCTGCGCTGAGCGAGGGCCCGCTGAGTCGGCCGTCGCGGCCCACGGCCACGGTTTTCTCTCCTTCCGCCAGCGCCACCGTGCCAAAGGCTTTCCCAAGGGCCTCGGCCATCTCATCGTTGATGGTGGACGGCACGACGCCGCGAATGTCATAGGCCTTGAAAATGGATGCGCTGACTTGCATGGGCGGGGGTTCACTGAAAGTTAAAGTGAATCGATTGTAGGGGGGTACCCTCCCTCGGGACGGGCCCCGGTGGGCTTCAGGGATATGTCCGAAAACGGCTAGTCAAAAGCTGCGCCCGGCGTAACATGCACCCATGACCAGCGCCCAGCCCCCCCTCGCCGACAACGACTGCTACCTCGCCCTGAAGGCGCGGGACGCACGCTTTGACGGCAGTTTTTTTACCGGTGTTACATCCACCGGCATCTACTGCCGGCCGGTCTGCAGCGTCAAAACACCCAAGCGCGAAAACTGCCGGTTTTTCAGCCATGCGGCACAGGCCGAGAGCGCCGGCTTTCGCCCCTGCCTGCGCTGCCGGCCCGAGCTGGCGCCGCACTCGGTGGTGTGGTCCATCCAGGACGCCTCCTACATCCTGGCCCACCAGGCAGCCCGCCTGCTGGACGAACCTGATCTGTCCGATGAAGCCCCCTCGGTCGAAAAACTGGCCGCGCGGCTGGGCGTGAGCGACCGCCATGTGCGGCGGATTTTCGAGGCGCAGTTTGGCGTCTCGCCCATGCAGTACCTGCAGACGCGCCGGCTGCACACCGCCAAGCAGTTGCTGGCCGATACCAGCCTGCCCATCACGCAGGTTGCGCTGATCAGCGGCTATGCCAGCGTGCGGCGCTTCAATGCCGCCTTTGTCGAGCACTACAAGCTCAACCCCACGCAGCTGCGGCGCCAGGGGGTGAGCGATGCCGGCCAGACCCATGGCACCGCGCCGGGCATCACCATCCGGCTGGGCTACCGGCCCCCTTACGACGTGGCGGCCATGCTCGGATTTTTTAGCAAACGCACCATCAGCGCTATTGAATTCGTGGCTGCCGATGCGCAACACCCCTCGATAGGCAGGACATTTCGCGTGGAGTCTGGCGGCAAGGTACATGCCGGCTGGTTGCTGGCGGCCTTTGATGAGGCCCGTTCCCGGCTGGTGCTCAACGTCAGCGACTCGCTGCGCGAGGTGCTGCCGCTGCTGATTCGCCGGGTGCGCGCCACGTTTGACCTCGACGCCGACCCTGCGGCCATCAACAGCGTGCTGCATGCCGGTTTTCCCCAGGGCGATGGCCTGCGCGTGCCCGGTGCGCTCGATGGCTATGAGCTGGCCGTGCGCGCCGTGCTGGGCCAGCAGATCACCGTGGCCGCGGCGCGCACGCTGGCGCAGCGCATGGTCGACCGCTTTGGCGAGCCGGTGCAAACCCCCTGGCCGCAGCTGACCCGGCTGTTCCCGGCGCCTGCCGTGCTGGCCGCCGCCAGCGGCGATGCGCTGGGTCAGCTTGGCATAGTCAGGCAGCGCCAGGCCGCGATTATGGGCATTGCGCAAGCAGTGGCCGACAAACGCCTGCAGCTGCACAGCGGCGCCGATGTGCATGCCACGCTGGAGACGCTGAAGGCCCTGCCCGGCATTGGCGACTGGACGGCGCAGTACATCGCCATGCGCGCGCTGCGCTGGCCCGATGCGTTTCCGGCGGGCGATGTGGCGCTGCACAAGGCAATGGGCGTGCAGGGACTGAAAAATCCGGCCCGGGAAGCCGAGCTGGCCTCGCATGCGTGGAAGCCCTGGCGCAGCTATGCCGTGATCCGCGCATGGAGCGGCACGCTGGAGCGGCCCGGTTGACGGGCTAAGAGTCGCTAACAAAACCCAGCGAAGCGTTCCTGGCTAGGCGTGCCGCCGCAGACAGTGCTGTAGCACGGCAAGGCGGCACAACGACGCCAGGAGGGTTTTGTTAGCGGCTCTAAGGAGATTCATGCGCTTAGGGAATGAATACGCCCTCTCGATTTCATTGGACGGGAAAGCGCCTTCGGGCGACCATGACCGGCGAATGATCGAGCCAGCCTTTCGAGCCAGCCTTTTTCTGACCTTTTCTGAATACGCCTGCATGACAGGTAAACCCTCGAAATTCGACACTCGAAACCATTCAAAGGTGAACAAGATGAAATTTGACCGCTCCATCGTTCAGACCACGTTCCAAAGCCCACTGGGCAAAATGATCATCGCCGCAACGGACAAGGGCCTGGCCGGCACCTGGTTTGCCGGCCAACGCCACCTGCCGTCACAGCTGGCGGAGCCGTATGTGTGGCCCGAAGACGCCAACCACCCCGTGCTGAAACAGGCCATTGCGCAGCTCACCGAGTACTTCGCCGGAACGCGCACGGCGTTTGACCTACCGCTGGACCTGGACTACGGCACGCCCTTTCAGCAAACGGTGTGGCAGGCCCTGCTGGCCATACCGCAGGGCGGCACCACCAGCTATGGCGAGCTCAGCAGCCGCATCGGCAAACCGGCGGCCGTGCGCGCCGTGGGCGCGGCGATCGGGCGCAACCCGGTCAGCGTCATCGTGCCCTGCCACCGCGTGCTGGGCGCCGACGGCTCGCTCACCGGCTATGCGGGCGGGCTCGACAAAAAAACAGCACTGCTCAGGCTTGAGGGTGCGCACATGAAGGAGACCCTGATTTGACCTCATCGACCACCGGGCTGGCACCACCCGCGGCACCACCCGCGGCACCATCCGCGGCATCACCCGCGACCCTGGCTGCCCCCAAAAGCTGGCTGACCGACTTTGTGCTGCTCGCGGCCATCTGGGGTTCGTCCTTTCTCTTCATGCGCATCAGCACGGTGGAATTCGGCCCGCTGCCGACCGCCGCCGTGCGCGTGGCGATTGCCGCCCTCTTCCTGCTGCCCATGGTGTGGCTGCGCGGCCTGCTGCCGGAACTGAAGAAAAACTGGAAGCGGACCTTCTTCATTGGCCTGCTCAACTCCGGCATTCCGTTTGCGTGTTTCTCGTTTGCCCTGCTGTCCATCACCACCGGGCTCTCGGCCATCCTGAACGCCACCGTGCCGATGTTCGGCGCGCTGGTCGCCTGGCTCTGGCTCAAGGACAAACCCAACGTCTCGCGCGTGCTGGGTCTGGTCGTCGGCTTTGCCGGCGTGGCCATGCTGGCCTGGGACAAGGCCACCTTCAAGCCCGACGCCTCGGGCGTGGCGCCCGGCTGGGCCGTGCTGGCCTGCCTGCTGGCCTGTGTGTGCTATGGCGTCTCGGCCAGCTACACCAAGCGCTACCTGTCCGGCCTGCCGCCGCTGGTCACCGCTGCAGGCAGCCAGATCGGCGCCACGCTGGGGCTGGCCCTGCCAGCGCTCTGGCTGTGGCCCGCGCGCATGCCGGGCACCTCGGCCTGGCTGGCGCTGCTGGCCGTCGGCGTGCTGTGCACCGGGCTGGCCTACATCCTGTTTTTTCGGTTGATCGAGAACGCCGGACCGCAGCGTGCGCTGTCGGTGACATTTGTGGTGCCGGTCTTTGCGGTGCTCTACGGCGTGCTCTTTCTCGGCGAAGCGGTGACATCCTGGATGATGCTGTGCGCCGCCGTGATTGTGTGCGGCACGGCGCTGTCGACCGGGCTGTTGAAGCTGCAGCGAGCGCAACAACCCAAGCCATGAGCTCCGCGCGAAAAACCAAACTGAAGCTGAAGACTGCCAGGCCGAGAAACCCGCTGGTGGCGCCGGCTGCGCGGCGCAAGGCGGGCGTCCACCGCAAGTCGCGGGCCGCCATTCGGCGCGATGAAAAAATGGCCCTGAAAAAGCGGCTGCACGAGGAATAAAGACACGCGTTCTTCGCAGGCCTTTCGTTGACGGCGTCTACTGCAGGGCGCTGGCCACCACATTGATGCTGAGCGCGAGAATCAGCATGTTGAAGCCAAACGACAGCACACTGTGCAGCAGCGTGAGGCGGCGCATGTCGCGCGACGTCACCTGCACGTCAGACACCTGCGAGGTCATGCCGACGACGTGCGCGTAGTAGAGAAAGTCGAAATAGTCCGGATCCAGGCCACCGGGGAACTTCAGGCCCGCGCGGTCCGGCTGCTGGCGCTGTTCCGCCTGGTAGTAACGGTGTGCGTAGTGGAACGCGAACATGGTCTGAATGAAAAGCCAGGAGGCCGCCAGCGCCCCCATGGACAGCGCAATATGCAGTGAGCGCTGCAGGCCGGACAGACCCCGGCTCTGCTGCATCATAGCGATGATGGCCGCCACGCAGGCCAGGGTGGCCAGCAGCATCAGCAGGAACAGCACCACATTCGGCTCGTCCTGCGCCTGGGCGCGCTCACGCGTGCTCTGGGCGTCAAAGCGCACACACAGCCACCAGGCGAGCAGCAAATAGACGGCAACACCCACACACCAGCCCAACAGCCCGCGAAACTGCCACCCCGTAGGAACAGGCAGCGCCGCGGTGATCAAGCCAACCAGCAAGCCATAACCCAGGCGCTGCGGGCCGGTGGTTTCAGAAAGGTGTTTGCGCATGCTGCCAATTGTGCCTAAGGTGGGACCTAAGGTGGGGCCTGAGCGTTCGTGCCTGCAACGACGGGCTCACGCGACACGACAGCAGGCTGGGCACCTTCGGCTGGCCACGTAAAAAGGTTTGTTGCCATTTTCATGACAACAAGCCATCCAGCATCGAACGCATGCGCCGCCAGTGCGAACCCTCCCAGAACACGCGATGACATACATCGCAGGCGCTGAAGCGCTCGTAGTGCTCGCGCACTTGCGGCGGCAGCAGGGTCACGACCCGCGTCTTCTCGATCGCATGCAGGGGTGCATTGCAATGCAGGCACAGCGTGAACGGCCGTGCACTGCGCGCCAGGTCGAGCCGCTCGAAGATTTCGCGCAACTGCAGCTCCGTTCGCAGTGCGTGCACGTAGCAGCCATGGGTGATGGTGCGGCGCTTGAGCAGGTCGCGATCCCGCGTCAGGACGATCCGCCCCTGTTCGGCGGCGATGCGTTCGATCTCTTCATCGCGAAAATGGTTGTCGTACAGGGTATCGAAGCCGGCCATGCGCAGCATGTGAGCCAGTCCGCCCAGATGCGCATCGGCGACGAAGCGCGTCACGCGCAAAGCCTGCCCACGCACGCGCAGCAGCGGCGTGACATCGAGCGCCTCGAACTTCGGGTACACGGACACACGATCGCCCTCGCGCAGCTGGCGGTCGAAGCCGACCGACTCGCCGTTGACCAGCACCAGTTCGACCTCGGTGTGCGGCACCCCCAGCGCTTCGATCATGTGCTTGGTGGTCGCCGCCCGCGCGCAGGGGCAGGCAAACTCGCGCCCGCGCCGCTGCGGCGCGAGAAACTCATTGAGCTCCTCGTAGAAGCGAAAGCTCGCCATGACCATCATCTGGACATCAGGACTAGTGTGAGCGCCGACGGGCCGGCCGATCCGTCAGTTTAGTCCGGACCGTGGCGGCTCGCCAGTCATGCCGTGGCGGGAATCCCAGGCGCGGCGTGACGAATCTGCCCCGCCTGGAACCCGGCGAATTTCACGCCGAATCAGCCCGGGGAAAAGTGCGGCGCACGTTTTTCGTTCAGTGCCGCGAAGCCCTCACGCGCGTCGGCGCCGGCAAAGCCCAGCATCTCCAGCGCCAGGGAATGCTCGAAGGCGGGCCAGGCCGCGCGCAACCAGTGGTTCAGGCTGCGCTTGGTGAAAGCCAATGCCGTGGGGCTGCCGGCGGCCAGCGTGCGGGCCACCTCGCGCGCCTTGTCCAGCAACTGGTCGTCGGGCACCGCCAGGCTGACCAGGCCGATGCGCTCGGCCTCGATGCCGTCGAGCGTGGAACACATCAGCAGGTGGTACTTGGCACGGGCCATGCCGCACAGCAAGGGCCAGATGAGGGCGGCATGATCGCCGGCGGCCACGCCGAGTTTGGTATGGCCGTCGATGATTTTGGCTTTGTGGCCCGCGATGGACACATCGGCCAGCAAGGCCACCGCCGCACCCGCGCCTACCGCCGCGCCGTTGATGGCCGTGACAATGGGCACATCGCAATCGATCATGCCCTGCACGATGGCGCGGCCCTCCCGCATCACGCGCAGGCGTGCGGCTTCGCTGCCCAGCATGTCCTGCACGAGGTCGAGCGTGCCGCCCGCGCAAAAGCCCTTGCCGACGCTGCGCACCAGAATGCAGCGCACGCCGGGCTCGGCCGCCAGCTGCGCCCAGACGGTGCCCAGCGCGGCATGACCCTGGGCGTCGGTGGTGGGCATGCCGCCCTCCGGGCCCAACACCAATTCGGCCACGCCGTTGTCGCCGATCTCCGCATGCAGATGGGGCGCGATGTCGATCCTGCGGCTCATTGCACGCCCTCCTGCCAGGCCCGCTGGCGCAACCAGGGGCTGACGCGGTAGCGCTCGCCACGGTAATGTGCGTCCAGTGCGTCCAGACAGCCCATGACGTTGCGGGCTTCCCATTGCGCCAGCCACTCAAAAGGCCCGGCCGGATAATTAACCCCCAGCTTCATGGCGGCGTCGGCGCCCTCCGGCGTGCACACCCCGTGCAGCACCGCGTCGGCCGCTTCATTGACCAGCATCGCGAGGGTGCGGGCCACCACAAGGCCCGGGACATCGGCGATGCGCTGCGGGCCGAAGCCCAGCGCCTGCAGCCAGGTGGCGGCGGCGGCGCACCACCCCGCGGAGGCACGCGAAGAAGGCGCCCAGGCCAGTGCGATGCCGGTCTCGCTGGACACAGGCAGGTCAAACACGGCCACTTCAGCGCCCAGCTGCGAGGCCGGCCTGCCGTCGGTCAGCCGCAGTTGGGCACTATCTACCGCCAGCCCGATCCAGTCGCTGCTTTCATCGCGCGAAAAAGCGCGGCCGGCCTGCGCCAGCGCCGCAACCAGTCGCTCGGCCACCGGTCCGGATCCCTGCACGCACAACGATTGCGCGACTGGTGCGACCGGTAGAGGCAACGGTGCGAAATCGGCGCTCGCCGGTTGTACGGTACCCGCGGTGTAGTCGTAAAAGCCGCGGCCCGACTTGCGCCCCAGCAAACCACCGTCGACGAGCTCACGCTGTACCAGCGACGGCGCAAAACGCTTGTCGTAGAAATTGGCCTCGTAGACCGAACTGGTCACCGCAAAATTGGTGTCGTGGCCAATCAGGTCCATCAATGCACAGGGGCCCATGCGAAACCCGACGGCACGCAGACAGGCATCGAGCACCGCGGGCGTGGCAGCCTGCTCCTGCAGCAGTGCCAGGGTTTCGGCGTAAAAAGGCCGGGCAATACGGTTGACGATGAAGCCCGGCGTCGAGCGCGCATGCACAGCCACCTTGCCCCAGACGCCGGCCAGGTCAAAAATGAGCGCAGCCACCGCCGGGTCGGTCTGCAGGCCCGAGACCACCTCGACCAGCCGCATCTGCGGCACCGGATTGAAGAAGTGCATACCGACCAGGCGTGCCGGATGTTGCAGGCCATTGGCAATGGCCGTGACCGAAATCGACGAGGTGTTGGTGGCCAGTACGCAATCGGCGGCCACGATGGCTTCGAGCTGCTGGAACAGCCCACGTTTGACGTCGAGCTTTTCGACAATGGCTTCCACCACCAGCCGCGCCGGTGCGGCCGCTTCCAGCGTGGCTATGGCTTCGATGCGCGACAGCGTCTGCGACACGCCTTGCGCCGTCAGCTTGCCCTTTTCCACCAGCGCATCAAGGCTCTTGGCCAGCTTGGTCTTCGCTTCGGCAGCCGCGCCTTCGCGGGTGTCGTAAAGCATCACGGCATGGCCAGCCTGTGCGGCGACCTGCGCAATGCCGACCCCCATGACACCGGCGCCGACCACCAGCAGAGGCGCCTCGATGAGCCTGTTCGTTGTCATTGCGCCATCCAGTTCGGTGGCCGCTTGCCCAGAAAGGCCGCAAAGCCTTCGCGGGCCTCGTCGGTACCCCGCACGCGGCTGATGGTTTGTGCGGTCAACTCGCGCACCTCATGCGTGATCGGCCCGACTTCAAGCTGGGCAAACAGCTGCTTGATTTCACGCTGTGCGCCTGGCCCGCCGGTCAGCAGTTCGGCAATGGCGGCATTCAGCGCCGCGTCGAGCGCGTCCAGCCCAACCACCTGCTGCACCAGCCCGATGGTCAGCGCCTCGGCGGCAGCAATGCGCGTGGTCGTCAGCGCCAGGCGCCTGGCCTGGCGCTTGCCCACCGCGTTGACCACATAGGGGCCGATCACCGCGGGCAGGATGCCGAACCTGGCCTCGCTGACCGCGAAGCTGGCGTTGTCTGCCGCAATCGCCAGGTCGCAGGCACAGACCAGGCCCACACCGCCGCCCAGCGCCGCGCCCTGCACCCGCGCCACGGTGGGCTTGGGACAAGACTCAATGCACGCCAGCATGCCGGCAAAGCGGCGCGCATCGTCCAGGTTCCATTCGCGGGAGGCAGTGCTGGCGCGCTGCATCCATTGCAGATCGGCACCGGCGCTGAAATGCCGGCCCTCGCCCGCCAGCACGATCACGCGCACGGCCGGATCAGCAGCAAGCTGGGTGAAGGCCGTTTCCAGTTCGGTGATCATCGCCTCGTCGAAGGCATTGAACACTGCCGGGCGGGACATGGTGACTTGAGCCACGCCGGGGGCGCGGGATGAGAGGGTCAGATTTTTCATGGCATGACTCGGCCGGCATCAGAAAAGCGCTGAGCCTTCCTGCCGGCAGGAAAAAAGTGAGTGAAAAAGTGGAAGGAAAACCTAAGGCTCAGTAGGTTTCAAGATGGAGCCGGCCTTCCTGTTTCAGGGCCGCACCCACCGTTTCCCACGACAGGCCAGCCTGCTGCGCCACATCGCGCAAGGCCAGCACCACGCCCTCTTCCATGCTCTTGAGTCCGCACACATAGAAGTAGGTGTTCGGGTCTTTGAGCAAGGCGCCCAGGTCGGCAGCCCGCTCGCGCATCGCATCCTGCACGTAGCGCTTGGGTTGCTCCAGCGTGCGCGAAAAAGCGAAGTTGATGTCGATGAAATCCTTGGGCAGGGTCTGCAGCGGACCAAAATACGGCAACTCTTCCTTGGTGCGTGCGCCAAAGAACAGCATCAGCTTGCCCCCCTCAAACTTGCCCGATTGACGCAGCCGGCGACGCCATTCGGTCATGGCGCGCATGGGTGCGCTGCCCGTGCCGGTGCAAATCATCACGATGTTCGACCGCGGGTGGTTCGGCATCAGGAAGCTGGTGCCGAACGGGCCGATCACCTGCACCTTGTCGCCGATCTGCAGGTCACACATGTAGTTCGACCCGACACCGCGCACCGCGTTGCCTTGGTGGTCTTGCAGCACGCGCTTGATGGTAAGTGACACATTGTTGTAACCGGGCCGCTCGCCATTGCGCGGGCTCGCAATCGAATACTGCCTGGCATAGTGCGGTTTGCCCGCTTCGTCGCTGCCCGGCGGCAAAATTCCGATCGACTGGCCTTCAAGCACCGGGAAGGGCATGCCGCCGAAGTCGAGCACGATGTGGTGCGTGTCGTATTCCTTGCCCACTTCGGTGACGCGCACATTGCCAACGACCGCGGCCGTGATGAATTTTTCGGCCGCCTTGGCGCCGTACAGGTTGGTGTAGCCGTGCGCCGCCGACCAGGGCGGCAACGTGGCGCCGTACTGCGCACTGTTGAAGGCCGTTTCGCCAGTGACCGCAGCCGGCAGCGAGGGCGCCACCGGTTCGATCTCGGGCATCGCACCGGGGGCCACGCCCTCAGCCGCAAGTTCTTCCGGGGTGAGTTCCGGGGGCAACTCGTCCCAGCCCAGTTGCTCGGTGAGGCTATAGGCCTTGATGCGCGGCATGGTGCGCCAGTTGTCAATCGAGCCGGTCGGGCACGGGGATATGCAGGCCATGCAGAGATTGCATTTTTCAGCATCGACCACGTAGTTGCGTGAATCGTGCGTGATGGCCTGAACCGGGCAGATGGCTTCGCAGGTGTTGCAGCGGATGCAGATTTCGGGATCAATCAGGTGCTGCTTGATAACGTGTATTTCGGTCATATCCATGGCGGTTCCCGGTCATCGGCTTGATTGGCATGCAGGAGGCGCCAAGTGCCCCCTGCATGATCTTCCTTGCTGGGGGAGATCAGTTAAAACGGACGTAATCGAAGTCCACCGGCTGGCGATTGATGCCCATGACAGGCGGTGCAATCCAGTTGGCAAACTTGCCTGGTTCGACCACGCGGCCCATCAGGCTGGCGACGTAAGCGCGGTCTTCGTTGCTGGGCAACCATTGGCCCACCGAGGCATTCCATTCGGCTTCGGACACCACGCGGCCATCCGGCGACACCTTGACGCCTGCCAGCGCGCCGATGTTGCGGTGAAAAGCCTTGTGCGGCACCCTGAGTTTGACGGAAATCCCCGCTTTTTCAAGCACCTTGTTCCAGCGCTCGACACCGGCCACCGAGTCCTTGATGTAGTCGTCGCGCAGCACTTCATTGAGCGCGTTGAGCATCGGCACTTCTTTTTCAACCAGTTCGCCATTGCGTGCTTCGAGCACCTTGTAGGTCTGGCCCTTGAGCGCATGGTCATCCACGCGCTTGCCTTCTTCGTAGCGGCCTTTCAGGCCGGTGCTGTAGAAAGTGGCGGCATTGCTGGACTCATCGGCACCGAACAGGTCAATCGTGACGCTGTAATGGAAGTTGATGTAGCGCTGGATGGTCGGCAGGTCGATCACGCCGGCGGCGCGCAGCTTGGCCACGTCGTCGGTCTTGAGTTCGTTCATCTTCTGCGAGGTGCGCTGGATGACGCGGGAAATGCCGCTTTCGCCCACGAACATGTGGTGCGCTTCTTCGGTCAGCATGAACTTGGTCGTGCGGGCCAGCGGATCAAAAGCGCTTTCCGCCAGCGCGCACAGCTGGAACTTGCCGTCGCGGTCGGTGAAATAGGTGAACATGAAGAAACTCAGCCAGTCCGGCGTGGCTTCGTTGAAGGCACCCAGGATGCGCGGATTGTTCGCGTCCCCGCTGCGGCGCTCCAGCAGGCCTTCGGCTTCATCGCGGCCATCGCGGCCAAAATGCTTGTGCAGCAAATAGACCATGGCCCACAGGTGGCGGCCTTCCTCGACGTTGATCTGGTAGAGGTTGCGCAGGTCATACATGCTGGGGGCGGTCAGGCCGAGGTGGCGCTGCTGCTCGACAGACGCCGGCTCGGTGTCGCCCTGCGTGACGATGATGCGGCGCAGGTTGGCACGGTATTCACCAGGAATGTCCTGCCAGGCTTTCTCGCCCTTGTGATCGCCAAAGTGGATGGTACGGTCGGTTTCGCCCGGGTTGAGGAAAATACCCCAGCGGTAGTCGCGCATCTTCACATGGCCAAACTGGGCCCAGCCTTGCGGGTCCACGCTCACGGCAGTCCGCAGGTAGACGTCCGAGTTGGTCGAGCCTTCGGGCCCAATGTCGTCCCACCAGTTGATGAAATTGGGCTGCCACTGTTCGAGCGCACGCTGCAGCGTGCGGTCTTCGCTCAGGTTGACGTTGTTGGGAATCTTTTCGCTGTAGTTAATGCTGGACATCGTGGTCTCCAAAAAACAAGGCTGATTCGGGGGATGGATTCGGTTGCGGTGCGCCACCCGGACTCGCACCGCACAACGAGAGCTTTTGTCTAGACGCGGTTCCAGTCGAACTGGGCCTTGTCGCCTTTGCCATAGACCTTCAGGGCACCCTTTTCGCCGACGGCGTTGGGGCGCTGGAAAATCCAGTTCTGCCAGGCGGTGAGCCGCCCGAAGACACGGGTGAACATGTTTTCAGGTCCGTTGAAGCGCAGGTTGGCCTCCATGCCGGTGAGGGCATCGGGCGACATCGCCACGCGCTCTTCAACGGCAATACGTACTTCGTCGGCCCAGTCGATGTCGTCAGGGTTTGAGGTGACCAGGCCGAGGGCGAACGCAGCGTCGGCATCGAGCGCCTGGCCCATGCTGGCGCGTACCGCGTCCAGCGCAGGTTGTTCGTTGTAGAAACGGCGGCCCAGGCGGCTCTGCTCTGTGACCATCGGGTACAGGCTGAAGTTGGTCTCGCTCACGGTGATCTTCGGTGCGCCAGCCTCGTCATCCGGCAGCGCCAGGTGGTAGCTGCGGTCGCAGGCCAAAGCCAATTCAAGAAAGGTACCGGCAAAGCAGGAGCCTGGCTCGATCAGTGCAAACAGGCTGCGCGACGACACATCCAGCCGGCTGAACGTGCGGCGCAGCAAACCAATCGTTTCACGCACCAGCCAGTGGTTTTGATGGGCCAGCAAGGTGGCGTCCATCGCCAGCACCGCAGCCGCATCGCCCTGGGTCTTGATGAGCCAGGTGCCAATGTCCAGCTCGTTGGTGCGCATTTGCAGGATGGCGTCTTCCAGTTCGCGCGCCATCTGCAAGGGGTACCAGGCAGCACCAGCGGCTTCGATGCCGGCCAGGTCGGTGGGCTGGGCGCCGGTGGGGCCCTTGACGGTCCAGGTGGCGGTGCGCTTGGTGCGGTCAATTTCGACCACGACGTTCGGGTAGCGCAGTGCGTCTGCTTCGATCACGCACTCAACCGGCGGCAGCATGACACCCTTGCCATCGGCCGGCCGGTCGCTCGTGGCGGCCAATTCAAGCGCCCGCTCCCGGACTTTCTGGGCAAAGACCTGCGGCTTGGCGATGTCGTCCACCAGGCGCCAGTCTTTGGCCTTCTGGCCGCGCACGCCTTCGACGCTGGTGCAGAACAGATCGGCCAGGTCGTGGCGCACATGCTTCTTGTCGGTGACGCGTGTCAGGCCGCCGGTGCCGGGCAGCACGCCCAGCAGCGGCACCTCGGGCAGGCTCACCGCGCTGGAGCGGTCATCCACCAGGATGATTTCATCGCAGGCCAGCGCCAATTCATAACCACCACCGGCACATGCGCCATTGACGGCGGCGAGGAACTTCAGGCCACTGTATTTGGAGGAGTCTTCCAGGCCGTTGCGGGTTTCATTGGTGAATTTGCAGAAATTCACCTTCCAGGAATGGCTGCTGACACCCAGCATGAAGATGTTGGCGCCCGAGCAGAAGACCTTCTCCTTGGCACTGGTCACCACCACCGTGCGGACTTCCGGATGCTCGAAGCGAATGCGGTTAATCGCATCATTGAGCTCAATATCAACGCCAAGGTCGTAGCTGTTGAGCTTGAGCTTGTAGCCAGGTCGCAGGCCTGCGTTTTCGTCAAAGTCAGCCGTCAGCGTGGCGACGGGCCCTTCAAACTTCAGTGCCCAGTGTTTATAGCGACCGGGGTTGGTTTGGTAGTCAACGCGAGTGTCAATGTTCACTTCATCTCCTCAAAATAAGCAAAATAGTGCACGAACCAGAATTCATACACGAATAATAATGCCTATAACAGAAAGACGTCAAGCACTTTTATGCATGTTTTTTGATTTTTTCATCCAGCGGGAGTTCCAGGGCATTGCGGACCAGTTCGCGCAGCGCAGCAGAAGTCGGCAACAGGGGCTGCGCGCTGGTGTTCACGGTGAACTCCGCCTTGGAATAAAAAGGTGCCCGACCGGCAAGGATGTCTTTCAGGTCTTCCATCGCCTCCTTGCTGTTGGCCATGGGGCGCAGGTCCCCCTGCTCCATCACCCGCCGCATGTGGTCCTCGGGCGTGGCCTGCAGCCAGACCGTCGTGCAATGGCTCAATAAAAGGTTAAACGTCGCAGGATCAGACACCAGCCCGCCCGGCGTGGCAATCACCGCCTCCGGATAGATCTGGATGGATTCCTCCAGGGCGCGCCGCTCATAGCGGCGGTAGGCGTTCATGCCGTAAAGCGCCTGGATCTCCGACACGCTGCAGCCCGCGAATTTTTCAATTTCCCGGCTCAGTTCAACAAACGGGAAACCCAGGTCGTCGGCCAACAGCTGCCCCAGCGAGGACTTGCCGGCGCCACGCAGCCCAATCAATGCAATACGCGGACTGCGTATGACATTGCCGCCACCGGTTCCCAGCATTTCCCCGATCACGATGCGCACGCGCCTGAGCGTCGCGTCATCACGCTGCTCGAGAAGCTCGCGGATCATCAACCACTCGGGCGAGGTGGTGGTGCGGTCGCCAATAATTTCGGCCAAGGAACACTGAAGCGCACCGGCCACCTGCAGCAGGACCAGTATCGAGGCGTTACCCAGACCATATTCCAGGTTGGCCAGGTGGCGCTCAGACACATCCGCGGCGATGGCCACCGCCTTGCGCGTGAGCCCGCGGCGCGCGCGCAAGGCCGCCACCCGCTGCCCCAGCGCCACCAGAAACGGGTTTTTACCCGGCGCCGTCGCGCCATCCACCAGCCCGGCCTCGGCCTTCGCCGGTTCAAAGTCAGTGGTCACATCGCTAAGTGTTAACCCTGATTGATGCAATATATTGCTTGACATGGGATTTTCGAAGATTTATTGTTCGTCCTGCACAATAATTCATATTACACCTGAACGCAAGCGCAGCGCAACCACGCAACCCTGGAGATACACGTGTCACCCACACACTTTCACGAACATATTGCAGAACTCACCATTCAACTGGCTGGGCGCCCTCTCGATGCCAGCCTGCAAGCGTGGCTGAATGCCGAGCACGGCCCCGGTAGTATCACCTATGACCGCCTGAAACAGGCCTGCGAAACCGGGGTCGCGGAGGGCTGGCTGTGTGACCGCGAAGGCGGTGGCATCCGCTACGGCCGTATCTTCAAACCCGCCGCTGACCTGCACGGTTTCTCGGTCGACGTGGTCGACATGAAAGACATTGCCGGGCCACACCACAGCCACCCAAATGGCGAGATCGACCTGATCATGCCCATCGAAGGCGATGCGCAGTTTGATAGCCATCCGGCCGGCTGGCTGGTCTACCCACCGGGCAGCGCACACAGGCCCACCGTATCCAGCGGCCGCGCGCTCGTGCTTTACCTGCTGCCCGAAGGCCGCATCGAATTCACCCGCTGATATGGCCCCCACGCTTGCCACTTCGTGTGCTGCGCTGCCCCCCGAGGGGGCTGTGCCGCCTTGGGAGCGGCCCGGCGGCGTCACGGCCCCCACGCTTGCCACTTCGTGTGCTGCGCTGCCCCCCGAGGGGGCTGTGCTTGCTTGGGGCGGCCCGGCGCGGCGCACTTTGGCCCCCACGCTTGCCACTTCGTGTGCTGCGCGAGGCCTTGCAGGCCGCGGCTCGCCAGATGCTTCGCCTCTGTCGCCTGTCCAAACCTGCGCAGGCAGGTTCGGAGCCGCAGGCTCCAGCCCCTTGGGGGCTAATTTCCCTTTGGGCGGCCCGGCGGCGTCACGATTACTCCTCACGAAAGAATTGCATGACTGAACTGATTTCCAACTTCCTCGGGGGCCGCTGGCAGGCCGGTAGCGGCGCCGGCACGCCCCTGTTCGACCCCACCCTGGGCACCGAGCTGGTCCGCGTGGACGCCACCGGGCTTGATCTCGCGGCAGGCTTTGCGTTTGCACGCGAGCAGGGCCGCGCAGCGCTGCAGCGCCTGACCTACCGCGAGCGCGCCGCGATGCTGGCCGCCGCCGTTAAGGTGCTGCAGGCGAACCGCGATGCCTACTATGACATCGCCACCGCCAACAGCGGCACCGTCAAGAACGACTCGGCGGTGGACATCGACGGCGGCATCTTCACGCTCGGCACCTACGCAAAACTCGGGGACTCACTGGGCGACCGCCGCTTCCTGCTCGACGGCGAGATGACACGGCTGGGCAAGGAAGACCTGTTCCAGTCGCAACATGTACTGACCCCCACGCGGGGCATCGCCCTGTTCATCAACGCCTTCAACTTTCCGAGCTGGGGACTGTGGGAAAAGGCGGCGCCCGCACTGCTGTCCGGCGTGCCGGTGATCGTCAAGCCCGCCACCACCACGGCATGGCTCACCCAGCGCATGGTGCAGGACGTGGTCGAAGCCGGCATCTTCCCGGCCGGCGCACTGTCGGTCGTGTGCGGCAGCTCTGCAGGCCTGATGGACGCGCTGCAACCTTTTGACGTCGTGTCGTTCACCGGATCGGCAGAAACAGCGGCCGTGATCCGCTCGCATCCCGCCGTGACGCAACGCTCGGTGCGCGTCAACATCGAAGCGGACAGCATCAACTCGGCCCTGCTGCTACCCGGTGAAGCCGCCGGCAGCGCCGCCTTCGATTTGCTGGTCAAGGAAGTGGTGCGCGAGATGACGGTCAAATCAGGCCAGAAATGCACCGCTATTCGCCGCGTCTTCGTCCCCGAGGACTTGTATGGCCCGGTGGCCGAGGCGATCGCCGCGCGCCTGTCCAAAACCGTTGTGGGCAACCCGCGCAACGAAACCGTTCGCATGGGTGCGCTGGTCAACCGCGCGCAGCTTGCCGGCGTCCGCGAGGGCCTGGCCCACCTGCAGACGCAGGCTGAGTTGCTGCACGATGGCAAAACGCACGCGCTGGTGGATGCCGACCCCGCCGTGGCTTGCTGCGTCGGGCCCACGCTGCTGGGCGCCCGCGATGCCGATGCTGCCGACCGCATCCACGACACCGAAGTTTTTGGCCCGGTGGCCACCCTGATGCCTTATCGCCATGCCGCCAACGACATGTCCCATGCGTTGACCCTGGTGCGCCGGGGCCAGGGCTCACTGGTGGCCTCGCTCTACGGCAGCGACCCGGCCGCGCTCGCCGCCACCGCGCTGGAGCTGGCCGACAGCCACGGCCGCGTGCATGTGCTCTCGCCCGATGTGGCGCAACTGCACACCGGCCATGGCAATGTGATGCCGCAGTCGCTGCACGGCGGGCCCGGGCGCGCGGGCGGCGGTGAGGAACTCGGTGGCGTGCGTGCACTGAGCTTCTACCACCGCCGCAGCGCGGTGCAAGCCAGCACCGCCGTGCTCACCGCCTTCTAGCCTTTTAAGCGCCGCCAGACGACTGCCCTGCAAAAATCAAGGAGACAGACTTGACCCCCACCCTCCCCGTCGCGCCGCCCGGCGCGCGCTTCAACTTTGCCCAGCACCTGATCGGGCGCAACCTCGTCCGACCCACCAAACCAGCCTACATTGACAACCAGGGCAGCCTGAGCTATGGCGATCTGGCGGAGCGCATTCGCCGCGTGGCGGCAGCACTGCTGGCCTCGGGCGTGCGCCGCGAGGAGCGCGTGCTGCTGCTGATGCATGACTGCAGCGACTGGCCGGTGAGTTTTCTGGGCGCCATGTATGCCGGCATCGTGCCGGTGGCCGTCAACACACTGCTCACCGCCGACGACTACGCCTATATGCTGCAACACAGCCGGGCTCAGGCGGCCATCGTGTCCGGGGCCTTGCTGCCCACGCTGCAGGCGGCCATGACCCAGGGTGGCCATGAGGTCAGGACCGTGATCGTCTCGCGTCCTGACGCGGCCTTGCCCGAAGGCGCCGTGGCACTCGACACCCTGATGGCACAACACGCGCCACTGGCCGAGCCGGCGGGCACCAGCCCGGACGATCCCGGCTTCTGGCTTTATTCCTCCGGCTCCACCGGCAGGCCCAAAGGCACGCTGCACAGCCACGGCAACCCCTATTGGACCGCCGAGCTCTATGGCACGCCGGTGCTGGGCCTCACCGAGCAGGATGTCTGCTTCTCGGCGGCCAAACTTTTCTTTGCCTATGGCCTGGGCAATGCACTGAGTTTTCCCTTGAGCGTGGGCGCCACCACAATCCTGATGGCCGAGCGGCCGACGCCGGAGGCCACGTTCAAACGCTGGCGCGGCGAGGTGGGCGGCCTGCGTCCAACCGTATTCTTCGGTGCGCCCACCGGTTTTGCCGGCATGCTGGCCTCGCCTGCCCTGCCGGCTAAAGAAGACATTGCGCTGCGCCTGGTCTCCTCGGCCGGCGAAGCCTTGCCCAGCGAACTGGGCGAGCGGTTCACGGCCCACTTCGGGGTCGAGATCATCGACGGCCTGGGTTCAACCGAAATGCTGCATATCTTCCTGTCCAACCGCCCGGGACAGGTGCGCTATGGCACCACGGGCTGGCCCGTTCCGGGATATGAAGTCGAACTGCGCGACGACGACGGCCGCCCGGTGCCGGATGGCGAAACCGGCGACCTCTACATCCACGGCCCAAGCTCGGCACTCATGTACTGGGGCAACCGCGAAAAATCGCGCGATACCTTTCAGGGTGCGTGGACCAAAAGCGGCGACAAATACGTCCGCAACGCCGACGGCACCTACACCTACTCGGGCCGCAGCGACGACATGCTCAAGGTCAGCGGCATTTACGTGTCGCCGTTCGAGGTCGAGGCCACGCTGGTGCAGCACCCCGCTGTACTCGAGTGCGCCGTGATCGGCAAGAAAGATGAAAAAGGCTTGACCAAGACAAAGGCCTTTGTCGTTGTCAAGCCGGGCCATCAGGTCGACGAGGCCACGCTGCAGGCCTTCGTGAAGGAGCGGCTCGCGCCCTATAAATATCCGCGCTTCATCGAATTCATGAATGAATTGCCGAAGACGGCAACCGGGAAAATCCAGCGCTTTCGCTTGCGGGAACAGGAGCGCAAGGCATGAGTGCCCCACAGCCACTTCAAACAACCACGAACGACACGTCATTCGTCGACATCGACTGGGCAGGCCGGCGGGTGCGTATCGAGCATCAATGGCTCAATGCCGGCAAGCAGGATCGCCCTCTGGTCGTATTCCTGCACGAAGGGCTGGGATCGGTCGCCATGTGGAAGGACTTTCCGCAGGCGCTGTGTGATGCAGCCAATGTTCGCGGCCTGGTGTACTCGCGCCCCGGCTATGGACGCTCAACGCCGCGCGCAGCCGCTGAGCGCTGGAGCGCCAACTTCATGCACGCACAGGCACACGAGGTGCTGCCCGCCTTGCTTGAAGCGCTGAACGTCAAGGAGAAACCCTGGCTATTGGGCCACAGCGATGGCGGCTCCATCGCTCTGCTGTATGCCTCGCGCTTTCCAGACTCGGTGGCGGGCCTGGTCGTTGTCGCGCCACACCTGATGGTTGAAGAGTATGGCCTGGCAAGCATTCGCACGGCCCGCGAAGCCTATCGGAGCACCGACCTCAAAGAGAAACTGACGCGCTACCACGAGGATGTTGATTCAGCCTTCCAGGGCTGGAACGACATCTGGCTGGACCCCAGCTTTCTCAGTTGGACGATCGAGGCCGAGCTGCCGTCCATCACTTGCCCGATTCTTGCCGTGCAAGGGCTGGATGACGAATACGGCACGCTGGAACATATCCACGGCATTGCCCGCCGCCTCCCACCCCCGCAAACGCAGCTGCTCGAACTCGCGCAATGCGGGCACTCGCCTCATCGCGACCAGCCTGCGGCCTTGATCCACGCCGTCAAGGAATTCATTGACCAACACCACTGACCAACACGCGCCCGCTGCCGATTCTGCAGCGTAACCCCTCACTCGCGCCTCACTCGCCCCTGACCCATCCCTTTGCCCAACGGAGACATTCCTGTGAAAAAATTTTCGGCTTCTTCCCTCTTGACCATTTCCTGTGCTTTGCTCGCTGCCTCAGCCGCCCAGGCGCAAGGCAATGACAGCATCAAGGTCGGCCTGATGCTGCCCTATACCGGCACCTTTGCCCAGCTGGGCGTGGCCATCGAAAACGGCTTCAAGCTGTTTGTGCAGGAACAGGGTGGCGCGCTCGCCGGCAAGAAGATCGAGTTCTTCAAGGTCGACGACGAGTCCGAGCCGTCCAAGGGCATCGAAAACGCCAACAAGCTGGTTCAGCGCGACAAGGTGGATGTGCTGGTCGGCACCGTGCACTCCGGCGTCGCCATGGGCATGGCCAAGGTGGCGAAAGACACCAAGACCCTGCTCATCATTCCCAACGCCGGAGCCGACATGATCACGGGGCCTTTGTGCGCGCCAAACATCTTTCGCACCTCGTTCACCAACTGGCAACCGGCCTACGCCATGGGACTGGTGGCCGCCGAGCGCAAACACAAGAGCGCCGTCACCATCACCTGGAAGTATGCAGCCGGCGAGGAGTCGGTCAAGGGATTCAAGGAAGGCTTTGAGGCCAAAGGCGGCAAGGTCATCAAGGAACTGAACGTGCCTTTCCCGACGGTGGAATTCCAGGCCTTGCTGGCCGAAATCGCCGCGGCAAAACCCGATGCCGTCTACACGTTTTTTGCGGGTGCGGGTGCCGTCAAGTTTGTCAAGGACTATGCCGCCGCCGGCCTCAAGGGCAAGATCCCTCTGTACGGTGCGGGCTTTCTGACCGACGGCACGCTGGATGCGCAGGGCGACGCGGCTACAGGCCTGCTCACCACACTGCACTATGCCGATGGCCTCGACACGCCGAAAGACCGCTCCTTCCGTCTCAGCTACGCCAAGACCTACAAGCTGCAGCCCGATGTGTATGCGGTCCAGGGTTACGACGCGGCGCAAATGCTTGCTGCCGGACTGAAAGCCGCTGGCGGTGACTTCAGCAAACGTGAGGTGCTCATCAAGGGCATGGAGCAGGCAAAGATCGACAGCCCGCGTGGCACGTTCACCCTGTCAAAAGCGCACAACCCGGTGCAGGACATCTACCTACGCAAAGTGGAGAACAAGGAAAACAAAATGGTCAGTGTCGCCGCCAAGGCGCTGGCCGATCCTGCGCGCGGTTGCCGCCTGTGATGTGGCATGACGAATTGACATGACGTTAGCCAACTTCCTCATCCAGCTGCTCAACAGCGTGCAGTACGGCCTGCTGCTGTTCATGCTGGCCGCCGGCCTGACCCTGATCTTCGGCATCATGGGCGTGGTCAACCTGGCGCACGGCAGCTTTTACATGCTGGGCGCTTATCTCGCCTGGTCGCTCAGCGCCCAGCTGGGCAGCCTGAGCCTGGCCATCCTCCTGGGCGCCGTGCTCGCGGTCATTTTTGGCCTGGCGCTCGAATGGCTGCTGTTTCGCCATTTCTATCAGCGCGACCACCTCGACCAGGTGCTGCTGACCTTCGGGCTGATCTACATCTTTGAAGAGCTGCGCTCCATCCTCTGGGGCGACGACGTGCACGGCGTGACCATTCCCGACCTGCTCGGCGCCTCGATCCCCCTCACCGAGAATTTGTCCTACCCGGTCTACCGCCTCTTCATGTCCGGCGTCTGCATCGCGCTGGCGCTGGGTCTGTATGGGCTGATCTCCCGGACCCGGCTGGGCATGAAGATACGCGCCGGCGCCTTCAACCGCGAGATGGCCGAGTCCCTGGGCATCAACATCAAGCGCATCCACGCCCTGGTGTTTGCCCTGGGCGTCGGCCTGGCGGCGGTCGCCGGCATGATCGCCGCACCGATCGCCAGCGTCTACCCCAACATGGGCTCGCAGGTGCTCATCATGTGTTTTGTGGTGGTCGTCATCGGCGGCATCGGCTCGGTGCGCGGCGCGCTCATTTCTGCGCTGCTGGTCGGGCTGGTCGACACCTTCGGCAAGGTCTTGCTGCCCTCGGTGGCCGGCATGCTGGTCTACATGCTGATGGCCGGCGTACTCCTCTGGAAGCCCGAAGGCTTGTTCAAACAATGAGCGCACAAAAATCCAATCTTGAAGTCCTGCCGCGCGGCGTGCAGGTGGCGCTGGTGCTGGGGCTGATCGCCCTGCTCGCCTTCCCTTTTGCCGGCACCGACTTCTACACCCAGATGGTGACCCGCATGATGATCATGGCGATCTTTGCCATGAGCCTGGACCTGCTGCAGGGCGTCACCGGCCTGGTCTCGCTGGGCCATGCGGCCTTCTTCGGCATCGCGGGCTACGCGCTCGCCTTCCTGATGCCGCAGGGCGAGGCCGTCAGCCTGTGGTGGACCTTGCCGCTGGCGGTGCTGGCCTCGGGCCTGGCGGCGCTGGTCATCGGCTTTTTTGTGGTGCGCACCCACGGCATCTACTTCATCATGGTCACCATGGCCTTTGCCCAGATGGTGTTTTACCTGTTCTTTGACAACAAGGTGCTGGGCGGCTCCGACGGGCTGTACATCAACTTCAAGCCCAGCGCCGAGCTCTTCGGCTGGACGCCGTTCGAGCTGGACGGCAAGCGCACGCTGTACTACTTCACGCTGGCCACCTTGCTGGCGGTCTATGCCTTCTTGCGGCGCCTGCTGTGGAGCCCGTTTGGCCGGGCGCTGGCCGGCATCCGCGTCAACGAGCACCGCATGCGCGCCATGGGCTATGGCACCTTCGGCTACAAGCTGGCGGCCTTCACGCTGGCCGGCAGCCTGGCCGGGCTGGCCGGCTACCTGTGGGGCACGCAAACGGGCTACATCAACCCGGAGCTGATGGGCTTTCACATGAGCGCGCACGCCATCATGATGGTGATCCTGGGCGGCATGGGCAACTTTGCGGGTGCCATCGTCGGGGCCTTTGCCTTTGAGTACCTGCTGCACCTGTTCAAGGACCTGCCCACCCTCGAGGCCGGGGGTGTGGTGGGCCTGGGGGGCGGCAGCGTGAACCTGGGCAAGCACTGGCAGCTGTGGATGGGGCTGTTCATCGTCGCCGTGGTGGTGTTCGCGCCGCGCGGCCTGCTCGGGCTGGTGGAGCGCTTTGCCAAGAACAGCAAAAGCAACAAAGACCAGGCCCGCAACCAGGGAGCGGACCATGGCTGAACTGCTGCTGTCGGCCAAGAAGCTGACCAAACGCTTTGGCGGCCTGGCGGCGGTGAACGACGTCTCTGTCGATCTCTGGCGCAACCACATCCATGCGGTGATCGGCCCCAATGGCGCGGGCAAGTCGACGCTGACCAACCTGCTGTCGGGCGATTTGCCGCCGAGCTCGGGCACGGTCATGCTGGGCGGGCACGACGTCACGGGCTGGAGCCCGGAGAAGATTTCAAACAAGGGCCTGGGGCGCAGCTACCAGAAGACGAATATCTTCCTGCCCTTCACGGTCTGGGAGAACGTGCGGCTGGCCGCGCAGTCGCGCGAGCCGCATGCCGGGCGCTGGCTGCAGCGCGCCGGCCGGATGGCCTCCATCAACGGCCGCGCCGAACGGGCGCTGGAGCTGGCCGGGCTGCAGAGCCGCCGGCACAGCATCGCCGGCACCATCAGCCACGGCGAGCAGCGCCAGTTGGAGATCGCCATGACCCTGGCGACGCAGCCGCAGGTGCTGCTGCTGGACGAGCCGCTGGCGGGCATGGGGGTGGCGGAGGCCGAGCGCATGGTGGCGCTGCTGCTGGCCCTGAAGCAGGAGCACGGCATGCTGCTGGTGGAGCACGACATGGATGCGGTGTTTGCGCTGGCCGACCAGCTGACGGTGATGGTCAACGGCCAGGTGATCGCCAGTGGCTCGCCGGCGCAGATCCGGGCCGATGCCGGGGTGCAGGCGGCGTATCTCGGAGAAGAACACGCATGAACACCGATATGAACACCGATTTGTTGATTGATGCGAAAGAAATCCACACCTACTACGGGGCCAGCCACATCCTGCGCGGCATCAATTTCTCGGTGGCGCGCGGCGAGACGATTGGCCTGATGGGGCGCAATGGCATGGGCAAGAGCACCTTGCTCAAGAGCCTGATGGGGCTGGTCAGCCCGCGTGCCGGCTCGATAGCCATCATGGGCCGGCCTATGCTGGGCCGGGCGCCGTATGAGGTGTCGCGCCTGGGCGTGGCCTATGTGCCGGAGGGCCGGGGCATTTTCGGCAACCTGAGTGTGGTGGAGAACCTGAAGATGGCGGCGCGGGCGGGCACGCGGGGCCAGCGCGACTGGACCTATGAGCGGGTGCTGGAGACCTTTCCGCGCCTGAAGGAGCGCCTTAACCATGGCGGGCAGCAGCTCTCGGGCGGGGAGCAGCAGATGCTGACCATTGGCCGGGCGCTGATGACGAATCCGGATGTGCTGATCCTGGACGAGGCGACCGAGGGCCTGGCGCCGCTGATTGCCCGGGACATCTGGCGCATCTGCCAGCTGGTGCGGGAAACAGGTATCTCCAGCGTGATCGTGGACAAGAACTGGAAGCATGTCACGCAGATCACCGACCGCAATGTGATCCTGCTCAAGGGGGAGGTGGTCTTTGAGGGCAGCTCGGCCGAGCTGCACGCCAGGCCTGAACTGCTGGAGCTGTACCTGGGGGTTTGAGAAGCGCGCAGGCGCAATCGACAAAGCGGGCTCCTGCGTGCCTGGTTTGGCAATCTGGATAATCTGGCTGGTTTCAAAAAAACTTTGATATGAAAAAAATCTTCTCCTCGGTCCTCACGACGTTTCTCCTGGCCACACTCTGCACCTTTCCCGGCGCCGGCAACGCGGCGCAGGAAGTTGTTTTTGGACAGGTCGCATCGCAAACCAACCCGGCGTCGGCAGCCAACGCCAAAGGCCTTGTCGTGGGCATCCAGACTTACTTTGCCAAAGTCAACGCCAAAGGCGGCATCGCGGGCAACAAGCTCAAGCTGGTGACGCTTGACGATGACCTGCAGGGCCCGAAAATGCTGGAACTGACCCAACAGCTGGTTGCCGACCCCTCCATTGTTGGCCTGCTGGGCTTCCTCAACAGCGCCGGGCTGGCTGAAATAGCCAAACAGGATTTGCCTGTGAAGGCGGGCATCGCACTGATCACACCGCTTCAGGGTGACAAGAACGTGATCAGCGCCGGGAACGTGTTTCCCCTGCGCAGTGGTTACGCCGACGAAGTCACTGCCTTGCTCAAGGAAGCCAAGAACTGGGAGAAGAACGAAGTAGCGATCGTCAACATGAGCATTGCTTTTGGACCGCCCCTGGCTCAACTGGCAATCCAGCAGGCCAATGCGCAAGGCCTGAAAATCGCAACCCATCAAGTGATTGATGTCAGCCCCGCTGCATTTGACGCCAGCGTTAAAGCGGCGGTTGCAGCAGTGTCCAGGACGCAGCCGAAAGCAGTCCTGGTGCTGGCAGCCGGCAAACCCGCCTCTGAATTCATCAAGGCCTTCCGCGAGGCACCTGGTGGCGCCACGCAAATCTATGGCTTGTCCGTGCTGTTGCACGACGCGCTGGTCAACGCCGTTGGCGCAGACAAGGCGCGGGGTATCGTGTTGAGTCAGGCAGTTCCCTACCCCTTCATTCCAAGCAAGGCCGTCATCAACGAATACCTGACGGACATGAATAAATATGCGGCAGGACAGCCACTCTCCTTCTCAAGCCTTGAGGGCTACCTGGGCGCCAAGATAGCCGCAGAAGCCGTGCAACGGGCCGGCAGTCAACCCACACGAGCGAAAGTCCTGGCGGCGCTGACGAACCTCGGTGAATTCGACCTGGGTGGACTCTATGTCAAATACACGCCAGCCAAACGCCAGGGCTGGGGCGGCGTGGAGCTTTCAATCATCAATGGCCAGGGAGCGTTAAAAAAATAACGCGCAGACGACAAGGCGACAAAGCGACAAAACGATTTCTGCAGCTCAGTCATCAACCCAAGGTGAAGTAAAACTCTGCCCCTTGTCCTTCGACGGCGTGCGCCCAGACCCGCCCGCCGTGCTTGGTGATGATCCGATGGACGGTGGCCAGTCCTATACCGGTCCCCGAGAAATCCGCAAACGAATGAAGCCGCTGGAATGTGTCAAAAAGCTTGTCGGCGTAAGCCATGTCAAATCCGGCGCCGTTGTCCTTGACGAAATAGACTGTCGCGCCATCAACTGCAGGCTCGCAGCCGATCTCAATCCGTGCCGCCGCCTGCTTTGAGGTGAACTTCCACGCGTTGCCCAGCAGGTTATGAATAACGACCGACAACAAGAGAGGATCGCCATACGCCCGCAAACCGTCCTGAATGTGCACCTGCACCACGCGCTCCGGCTCCCACTCTCTGCACTCCTGCTCTACCCGCCGCGCGATGGCCGCAAGGTCGACCTCCTGGAGCCGCAGCGGATCGCGTGACAACTTCGCAAGCGAGAGCAGGCCATCAATCAACTCGCCCATCTGCCGGGCTCCTGCGCGAATCCGGTTCAGGTAGTGTTTTTCCTTCTCGCCAACCTTATCCCCGACCATTCGCTCCAGCAGATGGCTGAATCCATCGATCGTATTCAGGGGCGTGCGCAGGTCGTGTGACACGGAATACGAAAAAGCTTCCAGCTCCTTGTTCACAGTTTCCAGCTCGGCTGTGCGCTGCTGCACACGCTCTTCAAGGTCGGCATTGAGCCGAAGAATTTCGTTCTGCGCCCGCTTCCGCTCGCTGATGTCGCGCTCGACTGCCACCCAATGGGTGAACCAGCCCTTTTCGTCGGCGATGGGCACGATGTCAATCTCCAGCCAGAACGCCTCTCCTGCCTTGGTGTAGTTGATCAGTTCGGCTCGAATCGGCCGCCACTTCTCCATTGCGGAACGGATGCGGTCCAACTCAGCGCGTTGGGTGTTCGGCCCCTGAAGAATCCTCGGTGACTGGCCGATCACCTCTTCGCGGCGATAGCCGGTGCGTCGCTCGAAAGCGTCATTGACGAACACAATACGCGGTCCAGGCTCGTCGATGGGCTCGGCTTCCGTGATCAGCACAATATCGTTCTGGCGGGACACGGCAGTCTCCAGAAGCCGCAACTTTTCCTCGGTCGCCCGGCGTGCCGTGATGTCTTCTGTCACGGCAATGATGTGCGTCGGACGCCGGTCCGCCGAGCGTACAAGGGATACCGTTGAGCGAACCCACACGGCAGCACCACCCTTTTTCAGATAACACTTTTCATCGGTAAAGCTATCGAATTCGCCCGCCAGCATACGGTCCCTCAGAGCGTCATAGCGGGCGCGGTCCTGGGGATGCGTCAGCTCACGCGTATCCATCGTTCGCAACTCGGCCTCCGTGTAGCCAAGGGTCGCGCAGTAGGTGGGATTGGCCATCAGCAGCCGTCCATCGGGTGTGTTCATCACGAGGCCGGATGCAGCGGTACCAAACATCAGCTGAAAAAGCTCCTGGCTGACTTTCAGCTTTTGCTGCACCTCAGCCCGGTGGGTGACTTCTGCCTGCAATTCTTGCGTTCGCACAAGCACACGGCGGCGAATCTGCATATTCCAGGCAAGCACCAGCGTCGTAATCGCGATGATGGCCAAGCCAATGCCACTCATCCAACGAAATAGGCCGGGATCGATGCCCGGTGAGGGCTCATACATCCACCCGTCCAGCGAATAGTCCGTCCGCACCAGACCCAGGTTCGCCAGAGCCTGCGCGATGGCCTCGAATCGGGCCGGGTTCATATGCCCAATCTCCACGACATCCGGCAGCATGAATGGACGCATCTCCCGGGCCTCCCGCAGCAGGGTCTCGCGCGTCAGCCCCCGTTTCGTGACACCGTCCATACCCAGGATCAAACCGACGATTTCATCCTCATGCCTCATGGCGTAGTCCCAGCCTTTGCGGCTGGCGCGCAGGAACGCGGCGGCGTGCCCGGGGGCTTTTTCGACTTCGGACTCCGTCGTGAAGAGAATGTCCCCGTAGAAGTCCACGCCGTAGTCAGCGCTTTTGATGGTCGCCGGCGTAACGCCACGGGCGCTCAACTGCGCTGGCTCCGCCGTGGCGTAGGCCGACATGGCGTCCACCTTGCCGTCGATCAGGTCCTCGAGCCTCCAGGTCTGGGGAAGAATATTGACGAGCTTCGGATCAATGCCATTGTTTTTCAACATGGCGCGCAACTGGATGGCGCCCTGGTCTTCCGACATCATGACCTTCGCGCCAACCAGGTCGCTCAGTTTGCGAATATTGCGATCCTTCCGGCTCATGATCACATAAGGCGAATGCTGGAAAATGGCCGCCATCGCCACAAGGGGACGCCCACTGATCCGGCTTATTAAAAGATCGGAATCGCCAATACCGAACTGGGCGTCACCGCTGAGGACTTTGGCCAGGACCTGTCTGTCCAAGCCACCCTCATTGATCGTGACTTCAAGCCCTTCGTCTCGATAAAAACCTTTCGCTTGCGCGGCGTAATAGCCAGCGAACTGGAATTGATGCAGCCACTTGAGTTGGAGCGTCACGCGCTCTGAAGGCACGGCACCGGACGCACCGAAAGCTGGGCCGACACAAATCGTCCACAGTACCAAGGCCGTCAAAGTGGCGCGCCCTGCCGAATGCCGTCTCACCAAGGTCAGCAAGGACCTTGCGGAAGGGATCAAGCGGGACATCTGTTTTTGTCTGGCACGCACGTTACTCTTTATTCAGTGGCCTATTCAACGGAGCGCTGGTTTTGTTGAATTGATGGCTGTTGAATTGACAGCTGTTGAATGGATGGCTCAGTTTTGATTCATTTTATTCAGATGCTTGCCGGGAGCTGAATCTATTGGAGACTGTGTCTGCCGTGCTGGCGAAGCGCTGCGGGTGGGGCCGCCGCGAGGTAATTGGCTCGATCTGCGTCGAGACCCCGACAGCCTCGAGGCGGGACGACGGGATCGCTGCAAAATAATGTCTGTTATTTATTGAATGAATGATTGAATGGGACGCTGGTCAGACGTTGGCTTGCAAAGTGTTCAGCATTTGCGCACTGGTTGACAGCACCACGCCGCGGCGAACCATGTCATCCAGGAACGCCTGGTGCTGCACTTCAAAGCCGCCGACAGGGCTCATGCAATCGGTGAGCAACACCACTTTGCCTGTCTTGCCGGAGGGAAGGTTCAGGGCGATGTGCTCGGTGGTCGCCTTCACGCAGTGGCTGCTGGCCTCGCCGGCGATGACAAGCAGGTCCGACTGGTCCAGGGAAGCAATCAAGGCCGTGTTGAGTTGCGTCGCGGGGTCTTCTTCATCCGGCACCTCGGCCTGCAGGGCGCTGTAGTGCTCCGTCCAGGGGTTGCTGCCTTTGCTGATTTTCTGCACCATGGCCAGCCGGCTGTCTTCCCAATGGTTGTAGGCGGCCTTTACCGCGGGGTGGACGTTATGACCCCAGCTGCCGATTTCACAGTGCACCGGCCAGACCATCAGGGTGTAGCGGCCACGCTTTTCCAACTCGTCGATATAGGCCAAGGCTTTCGGCAGCATTGAAGGGTCTTTGGGCGCATAGTCACCCTTGCGCACCTGCGCGGCCGTGATGGGCGTGAACGGCCCCACGGCTTCACCCGCGCCGGTTTTCCAGAAGGTCGGGTGGGCAATGTCAAACCTGTGGTGGGAGTCCAGTGTCACACCGATGGCGGAGATGCCGGAAGCGCCTTCCCGTATCAGCTTCGCCAGGCGCAGCATGTCTGCGTGGGCGCCTGCCACAGGCAAGGCGGGGGAAGTGGCGGCCCCCGTGACAGGGTCGATGGGCCGCCAGTCGGCCGGCAGGTCGCAAAAGTCGTTTTGCGGGTCGATGATCAGAAGCTGTATGGTTTTTTTCATGTGGTCCTCCATTGATCTTGAATGGGTACAACGTGAATTGGTGCAACGCCGTCGACTCTCGCAGCAGCCGGTAGCGGGTAGTGGTTACGCCACCAGGATTCCCTTGGTGGCGCAAACACCGATTCTGGCTTCCATACCTGCAGTGAACCGCAGAAAGTCCGATTCCATGCCATCCGAGAAGATTACTCCGTTGTCCGGCATGCGCGAACGCAGCGTCAGCACTTCCGACTCCCCGATCTCGCCATAGAGCAGGGAAGTCTGGGAAGCCCGGCTGGCGAAAGGCTCCCGCACGGCGAAGATCAGATGATCCGTGTCGCGGGGCATGGGTTCGTAGCCATCGCCCTGCCCATGCCCCACGGCCCTGGCAATACCGACCGAACCCGTGACGATGCTTTTAAGCCAGGCCGTGGAGCCCAGTCCGGTCGAGACGATCAGGCCGGAAGAGGACTGCGCCTCTTTCATTCCCCGAAACTCGATGTCGTAGAGCGCCGACGTATGGCTTTTCGGGCCTATGAACAAATCGTTGACGCCTCGCAGCACCTGGCCGTCAGACAGCGTGGCCTCCGCCATGGTGACCAGCGAGGTGGAGCGGCTGTCCCTGGCCACCCCGGGCAGTACCGCGCCCACCTGCGACGGTTCAAAGGGAAGCAATACGCCGTCCCAGCGTTTGGGTTCCGGGTTGACACCGACCAGCGGCTGGCCGTTCAGGTATTTCAGGGTATTGGCCACCATGCCATCCTGGCCCAGCGTCACCACGATGTCGTCCGGCGCAAAGATGTAGTTGGTCAGGTGCGCGCGGTCGATGATCTGGTAGCGGCCCCAGGCCTGCAGCGCCTCCACCACCACTCGCAGGCTGGAGGCATAGGCCTCGTTTTCCCGCAGGTAGTCGGTGAAGTCCGCACCCAGGTGCTCCAGGTAGAACCTGGCCTGGCCCAGGGTCTGGTAGCGCGCCACCAGCTCTTCCAGTCGGGTCTGGCGGGTCACCAGGACGACCTTGCGGTTCTCGGCTGCAGACATGCTTGCTTCCTTTCACTTACTTAATTATTTACTTGCGGGCCGCGGCTGCCTGCCCGAGCCGGGTGCTGGCGCTTGCACCGGCAAGCAGTGAATTGAGCAGCTCGGGTGACATGTTCAGCTGGCCGATCTTCTCGGCCTTGTCGGCAATGCCGCCGAAGGCCTGGGCGATCAACTGGGCCGGGTCCATGCCGGCGGAGGCCAAGGCCTGGATGGTGCGGGGATCCACCGCCTGGAAGGTTTTCATGATGGCGTCCAGCCGGGCAGCCTCGGCCTCGGCCAGGGTGCGCGAGTTGGCGGCCTGGCCATTCACGTACAGCTTGCGCTTTTCTTCCAGCGAAACGTCCGCGTCCATCTGTTCAGTGCGCAGCGCGTTTTCCTTGCGCATGACCGATGCCTTGGCCGCCATCCTGGCATCTTCGATCTGGCTGCGCTTGTCTTCCACGGCGACTTCCGTGTCCAGTTCATTCTCCCGGATGGAGCGCTCGTTCTGGACCGCGGCCATGCGGCGCAGGTAGATGGCGTCATCCGCGGCTTTCAGGTTGGCCTCGCGGGATTCGGCTTCCAGGGCCCGGGCAATATCTGGTGTGGGCTTGATGGCCAGGATGGAGACGCCAAGGACTTGCAGGCCCAGGGCAGCTATCTCGGGCTGGGTGCCAAGGCTGGCTTCGGCATGCCGGGCGATTTCGGCTGAGGACAGCAAGGCCTCCTTGAGGGCCAGGGCCTGGACTTTTTGCTGGATGATCACCTGGACCTGCATGCCCACCCGGTCACCGAGCTTGAGCGGATCGTCCGATGCATAGCCCTGACCATTGGCCTTGAGGGAGAAATCCATCAGGCGGGCGGTCAGCTGGGGCGTTTTGACCTGGTAGGTGACCTGACCCTGCACCGTGACATTCTGGAAGTCGGACGTCACCAGGGTCAGCATGAAGGGGTGATGGGCGCTGGCCACGGG
Organism: Polaromonas sp. P4_H1; assembly: GCF_056400945.1. Taxonomy (NCBI): domain Bacteria; kingdom Pseudomonadati; phylum Pseudomonadota; class Betaproteobacteria; order Burkholderiales; family Comamonadaceae; genus Polaromonas; species Polaromonas sp. P4_H1. The sequence goes on from NZ_JBFUKG010000005.1 coordinate 43,378, forward strand.
TACCGCCACCACGGTGGAAGTGGGCGCGTAGTAGTAGAACGACTGGCCGGCGCCCTCACGCACCACTTTCCCCTTTTTGAACTGGATCAGGTGAACCGTCGGTTGGGACTTGATGAATCTGATGCCTAACATGGTGCGCTCTCCTTTTGGTTGCTGAACCGGCTGTTGAATTCAATAGGTTGTACTGAACAACCCAATATAAGTTGCATAATACAACTTAATTCAGGTTTGTCAACGAGGAGCGCAAACATGGCGACCAAAGAAAGCAAGCTGAGCTTTGAACGACCGTTGACCACGGTCGATGTGGTGATCTTCACCGTGTTGGATGACCACTTGCAGGTCCTGCTGGTCAAGCGGCCCGATGGGCCTGCGGAGCCCTTCCCGAATGCCTGGGCCCTGCCTGGCGGCTTTGTGGACGTGAGGAAGGACGACACGCTGGAGGCCTGCGCCAGGCGCAAGCTGCTCGACAAGACAGGCGTGAAGAGTCCTTATCTGGAGCAACTGGGCAGTTGGGGAGGCAAGAGCCGCGATCCGCGCGGCTGGTCGGCAACGCATGCCTACTTTGCCTTGTTGCCGGCTGACTCCGTACAACTGGCGCAGGACGAGGCCGCACCGGCCAAGTGGCACCCGGTGGACGAACCATCACCCCGCAAGCGGCTGGCGTTTGACCATGGCGACATCCTGCAGGCGGCACTGGAGCGCCTGCGGAGCAAGGTGGAGTACACCTCGCTGCCCGCGTTCCTTCTGCCCGAACCGTTCACGCTTCCACAACTGCAGAAGGTCTATGAAGTCGTTCTGGGACGAGCCATCGACAAGAGTGGTTTTCGCACGCGCGCCCTGGCGGCTGATTTCCTGAAGGAGGACGGATTCCTCGACGTAGGATCGCCCCGGCCGGCGATGGGCTACCGCCTCAAAACCCGTGAATCCGCGGTTTACTTCCCCAGAACGTTTAGCCCCAGGAGTACTTAGAGCGGCTAACAAAACGTGTGCAGAGAACGAACGCAGATGACGCAGCAAGCCAGAGAAAGCAAAGCCACATGGATACCGGGGCAATGCCGTAATCGCCGCGCATGCTGATGAAGTGGGTCTGGATTAGGCCATTGGTCGACGCACCGCAGATGAAAAGGTTCCAAAAAGCACCCAGAACGCACGGTTGCCAACCGCATCGCGCAACACCGTCACGGTCGTGAGGAGCAGTTGGCCGAGGGTCTGTGGGCCAGCGGTCGGAATAGCATCTTCCTTGGCGCCGAAAGGCCTAAGGCCGATTTCCGCAGGGCAGCCCTGACGCCTCCGATGGAGGCCAATGCGTCCATGTTGAGTGCTACTTCGGTGTGCGTTTATTAGCCTTCTATCCTAGGCAGCATCGAGGCGGCAGGAATGAATATTGTCGGATGACTTTTGCCAAAATCGCAAATTTGGTTTGCCGAGGGGCATTGATGAAAACGAAGTAGCTCCAAGCGACCGGCTCACGGCCGCAGCATGCAAGCGCGTTGTAATTCTGGGCTTGCCATCAGGAAATTTTTCAAGCCACTACTAATCCTTCGCGAAACGTTGCGCATACTCTTTGGGACTCACCCCAAGTCGCCGAGCAAATGCTTTTCTCAGCACATCCACGCTGTTGTAGCCGCACCGGCGGGCAATCTCCGCCAAGGAGCGGCCCCCAAGCTCCAGCGCTCTGCAGACGGACTCGAGTCGAACCTCTTCGACGTACTTTGCTGGCGTTGTATTCAACTCGCGCTCGAAGGTTCGAATCAACGTACGCACGCTCGTGGATAGACGGTCCGCTAGAACCTCGACCGAGAGGTCCAGTTGCAGATGCTCGCTTATCCAGACCCGCAGTTGCTCCAGATTGGGGCTGAGCCCATGCTGTGCCTGCAGGGAGACGCTGAACTGCGCCTGACCGCCGGGGCGCCGTAAAAAGAGAACCAGGTTCTTGGCGACGTCCAGGGCGATGTCGTTGCCCAGGTCCTCGCCAACAAGGGCAAGTGCAAGGTCAATGCCGGCTGATATGCCGGCCGAGGTGTAGACGTTGCCATCCTTCACCCAGATGGGATTCGGATCAACCAGCACCCTGGGGTAGCGCTCAGCCAAACGACGTGCCATCGACCAATGCGTCGTGGCCCGGCGGCCGTCTAAGAGCCCCGCCTCAGCGAGCGCGAACGCTCCGACGCATATCGAGCACACTCGCCGCACTTTCCGCGAACAAGCACGAATCCAGTCCGCGACGAAGTCGTCCAACCGGTCAATGGGTGTGGCACCCGTCGTAACAATCAAGGTATCGATAGGTCGGTTCGAACGACTCTCTTGCTCAAGTGTCTTGTGCCCTCTGAAACCGATGCCTGTCTCGCTCTCCATGTACAACTCCGGCCCAGCACATACGAGTTCCAACACGTAAGGAGCCCGTTCTCCACTGCGCAGGTAATTTGCAAAGGTAAAGACCTCGGCTGGGCCTATGACGTCGAGCGCGTCTACCGGGGGCAAGCCCAAAATCACAACCCGCCTCTGCGCCGCGCCTTCGAGCGGCTTGCCAGGATTTTTTCGTTTTGTCATCGGTTTTTCCTTCGCCAAGCACATCCCATTTTGGCATTAAACATCCAAAAAATGTCATTTATGCCGCTGCATATGCTCCTAAAGTAGAAGCCAGTCATCGATACCTTTTAGGAGTAAGCATCATGGAAGAACCAATTCTCATCGGAGGAATCGGCGCTCCAAGTTCCGTGCTGGCCCGCAAAGCTGCATCCCTCGTGGACCGCGTTCATTCAACAGCAATGAAGAACCATGTCCACCGCACGTGGTGGTTCTCTGAATTCCTGGGTCGCAAGCGCGGCATGAAATACGACCGCGAGGCCGTGTACCTCGCATCCCTGCTTCACGACCTGGGCCTGACCAGCGAGTACATGGCCGACCAACGCTTTGAGGTCGATGGCGCAGACGCGGCAAGCCGCATTCTCATGGCGGACGGCTACGCGGAATCATCGGCTCAACTGGTTTGGGATGCGATTGCGCTTCACTCGAGCGCGGGCATCGCCGAACGCAGAGAACCGGAAGTCGCGTTGGTCCACATGGGCGCGCATGTGGATGTGATGGGCCTCCGCATGGACGAAATCACGCCATCCCTCATCGACGACACGCTGGCCCTGTACCCCCGTGTCGGATTCAAAGCGGCCTTTCAGCAGGCTCTGGCGGAAGTGGCCCGGAACAAGCCTCATACAACCATCGGCACAGGATTGGCCGATATCGGACGTCGCCATGTCCATGGATTCGAGATTCCCGACGTATGCGACTTGCTCGACCATGCCCCCTTTGAGAGTTGAACCCCGCGAGGCGCGGGATTTTGTGTCCCTTGTCGGTGCAGTGCACTTGGTGCCTATGCCGCTTAACTTAATGGAGAAATCGTCATGAACAAAGCAGACATTCTTGTGAGCGGTGCAACCGGCCGCACCGGCGGCGTTGCCATCGACACGCTGTTAAAGATGGACAAGCGCGTGAGGGCGTACGTCCGCAAGGACGGCGAGGACGCTGCCGCACTTCGAAAGAGAGGTGTGGAAATTGCCATCGGCGATTTCACTGATATCGACACCATCAAGGCCGCCATGCAGGGCATCCGCTCGGCCTACTTTTTGCACCCCATAAGTCCGGGCATCGTCCAGGCCAGCGCCTTCTTCGCGCAGGCGGCGAAGGAGGCTGGCGTCTCGGCCATCGTCAACATGTCGCAAATCTCGGCACGCCGTGACTCGAAGAGCAACGCGGCCCGGGACCACTGGATGTCGGAGCGCGTCTTCGATTGGTCTGGTGTCCCGACAACCCACCTGCGTCCCACCTTCTTCGCGGACTGGCTGGTGTATCCGCATTTCGCCAAGGAGATTTGGGCGAGCAAGAACATTGTGTTTCCCTTCGGCAAGGGGCGGCATGCGCCCATCAGCACGGACGACCAGGGGCGCGTCATTGCGCACATCCTGAGCGCACCAGAGGGCCACGGTGGGAAAATCTACCCGTTGCACGGACCGCGCGAGATGGACCATGACGAGATTGCTGCGGACATGAGCGAGGTGCTCGGCGCAAAGATTTCGTACTCCCCTCTGTCGATTGAAGCGTTCCGGCAAAGGATGGAGCAGTCATACAAGTTCAACCCATTCCTCGTGCAACATCTTTGCGAGGTCGCTCAGGACTACCAAAACGGCGTGTTCTCCGGGACCAACGACATTGTCGAGAAAGTCACAGGCACGCCACCGCTGTCGATTCCGGAGTTCATTGCCCAGAACCGCGCAGCCTTCGTCTGATATTTGGTCGTGGTTCCCAGCATGCCATCAATCCATCAGCTACCGACGTTGGACCAATGCAGTTGCTTTGCGCTCAAGCGAGCTGCCCGTCAAATCTCCAGACTGTATGACGCGCACCTGCAGCCCACCGGCCTGCGCATCACACAGTTTCTGATTCTGGCAGCGCTGAAGGAAAGGAAGCGTGCATCGGTCAACGCTCTCGCCGACAAGCTCGATACCGAGCGGACGGCGATGGGAAAGATGGCTACGACGTTGGAGCGTGACGGTCTGGTCCGGATTGGGCCGTCCCCGACAGACGGGCGTACTCGAATCGTCGAACTGACCGACGAAGGCACCAGGCTGTTTGAACAGGCTGAACCACTTTGGAGCGAGGCGCAATGTCGCGTGGAGCGGCTCAACGGCAAGGAAAAGGTCGGCGCCCTGCGCGCCGAATTGGCGGAGTTGATGACGGACGGCGTGTAGCGGCCGCGCGTGACGCGACTGCCGGTCTACTGAATTCAACGAATTACCAGAAAGAGAGATTCGATATGTCGAAAACTTGGTTCATTACAGGCGCGAGCAGCGGGTTTGGTCGCCAGCTCACCGAGATTCTTCTTCAGCGCGGCGACCGCGTCGCCGCCACCGTGCGCAAGCCTGACGCGTTGGCCGACTTATCGTCGCTGTACGGTGGCCGCCTCTGGGTGGGCGTCCTCGACGTAGTTGATGGTGCCGCTGTCCGTCGCGTCGTCGATGAAGCGTTCGTAGACTTGACGCGCATTGATGTGGTGGTCAGCAATGCCGGCTACGCCTTGCTCGGCGCAGCCGAGGAAGTCAGCTGACGGGCATTGACCATCAGGCGGACCTGCGCTGCAAGCAGCCCAGGTCCGGCCAGATCCGACTCGCCAAGCGTCAAAAGGCGTGATTGATACCCATCTGGATACCGGACGCCTTCGCCCCCGGTATGCCCTCCGGTGACGAGTCAGCCGTCACATACGCGGCATTGCCGTAATTGGTGATGCGCGAGTAAGCGCTATAGAGCGTCGTCCGTTTGCTCAGGGCGTAGGTGTACCCGACGGCCGCCTGCCGGGCATCGTCCGCGTCTACCCCTGGGCCAGAGCGATTGGAGCGGGCAAAGGACGCCTTGACGTGGCCAGCGCCTACGGGAACCGCGGCACCAACCAGCACGTTGGTTTGCTTGTCGCTGCCAAGCTTGTGCTGCAGGTAGTTGACGTAAGCCTTGACGATACCGAAGTCGTAGCTTCCTCCGACAGTAGCCGTGGTGTAGTTATTCGCGCCTGCAGCCGTTCTGCCGTATGCCGTGGCGACGTTGAGCGGCCCGGACTGGTAGCCAAGTCGGCCACCGGTGTGACGCGCGCCGTTCACGCCCTCAGCCGCCGCGAACATGAACTGTCCATAGACGCCGCCAAGGTTGCCGGGCAGAAAGTAGCCCACAGAATTGCTCGCCCGGGTCAGTGTTTTTGCACTGCCGAGGCCGATCGGCCAACCTTCAATGATGTTGCTGCTGCCGCCTACACCCACCGTTCCGAAGGGAGCAAACGTGGAAATATTCCAGAACACGGGCGTGTTATCGCGCCCTAGACGCAACTCGCCGTAGTCCCTGCTCATCAAGCTGACGGTCGAGCGGCGGCCAAACAACGCGCCCTGTATGGCGCCGGTGTCCGGCAGTATTCCGGTTTCGAGCCAGAATCCTGCCGAAAGACCTCCGCCCAGATCTTCAACGCCGCGAAATCCAATGCGGCTCGGCAAAAGGTAGCCTCCCTGGTCCATTCCCGTGGCCGAATTGCCGCCAGCCTTCGAGTACGTGAGGTTGAGGTCGATGCTGCCGAAGATGGTGACGGTGGATTGGGCAAATGCGGTGCCCAGGGCGCCAAAAGCAAGAATAGCTGCGAGTGATTTCTTCATGATGGTTCTCTTGGATAGTGGAAGTGGATTGCCTCAGCGCTGGCAAGACGAGGGGAAAGGAGCGGTCAGGGGCGGTCCGGCGCGATCGGAACGCGACCAAGCGTGGCGAGATGACGGTCCTGTCGACATGCAAAGAAAAAAAGGCATGTCTCGGTGTTGCGGGTCAGTCCACCTTCATGCCGACTTTCCTGATCAGCGCCGCAGCGTCGCCCGCTTCGGCTTTGACCAGCGCGGCGAACTGCGACTGCGGCATGGGAGCGACCTCAGCGCCGAGCGTCTCCAGGCGCTCGCGCACGACGTCTGACTTCAGAACCTTGGCCGTTTCTGCGTGGATGCGCTCCACCACGTCCGCCGGCGTCCTGGCCGGCACAAACATGCCAACCCAAAAGGTGTAGTCCGACCCGGTGAAGCCCGCTTCGAGCGTCGTCGGCACATTCGGCAGCGCAACGGAGCGCTTGGGGGTCCCGACCGCGAGTGCGACCAGCTTGCCGCCCTTGATCAGCGGCAGTGCAGAGACCAGGGGGGCGAAGAACCAGTCGATCCGACCCGCCATGACCTCGTTCAACGCCTCGGGCGTACCTTTGAACGGGACGTGGTTCGCATTAATCCCCGCCGAGGCTCGGAACTTCTCCGCGTTCATGTGCGTAGCGCTGCCGTTGCCCGCCGAGGCGTACATGTACGTCCCTGGAGCGGCTTTCGCCTTCTGAACTAGTTCCTGCACCGTCTTGAAGTCCTTGCCCGGCCCTGTCACCAGCACATTTGGCAAGGTCGCAAGCATCGTGATCGGCGTGAAGTCCTTCAATGTGTCGTACTTCAGCGCCGGGTACAGCGCAGCGTTGGCGACGTGACTTGCGGAGTGAATGAGCACCGTGTACCCATCGGCGTTGGCGCTCGCGACCTGTGAGGCGCCCAAGGTACCCCCTGCTCCCGGTTTGTTCTCAATGACGATGGGCTGCTTGAACGCCTTCCCCAACTGCTCGCTGATCGTTCGTGCGATGACATCTGTACCGGAACCCGCAGTGAATGGGACCAGGAACTTGATGGGTTGCCTCGGATAGCTGTCTTGCGCCCGCACGAGCGATGAGTGACCGACGAGCCCGGCGACAACGCCGGCCATCAGTACATTGAGCGCGTGACGACGGTTTTTTGGGTTTGATTTCATGTATGTCTCCTCGTTCCTCGAATGCAAATTGATTGACTGCTACTGCTAAGCCTTGTTGGGCATGACCAGTAGCACGGTGGCGGGTGAATCGGTTTGGTTGAGTAGCTGCCGTGCCTCTGCCGGCTCGATGCGGCAGCTGTCCAGGGGCCTCAACTTGGCTTCCCGCACGATGGCGCCCTGGCGGGCGACGACAGTCAGTTCGCCCGATAGCACGACATAGAACTTCTCCACATCGGAGGCAGCAGATGTCGTGCCTCCTCCGGGTTCGATGACGGATAGACCGATCCAGACACTCTGGCTCGGTCCGGCCTCTTTGCCCTGCAGACGCCGCATCACCATGCCTTGGTGACCGGGCGCGTCGTAAAGGGGTGCGCTGTTGTGCTCAACGATATTCATGGTGCGGCTCCGACCTTAGGGCGCGAGAACAATGCGGTCGCGCGTGCCTTCAAGCACACGGCGATAGGCGTTCGGCGCTTCTTCCAGAGGAAGCAGGGTCGTCTCGTCGACGTCGAAGGCCTTCAGCGAGCCGTCCTCGAAGCCGGGCAGCAGCAGCGTCAGGATCTGGGCACACTGGCTCACGTCCAGTTTCAGGCTGTCCACGCCCAGCATCTGCAGATTGCGTCGATAAAAACCCAGGATATCGAAGGGCACGTGGCGCTCAATCGTCGAGATGAGAATCTGCATGCCTCCCACTGCGAGGCTGTCCATCGCTGTCGCGAAGTACGGCGATCCAACGGTGTTGTAGGCGATGTCGGCCCCTCGCCCCCCCGTCGCACCAAGAACTGCGGCGGCCAGGTCTTGCTGCGACCCGTTGACCATGTTCACGGAACCCGTGCTATGGCCCACATAGGCTTCGGCGCCCACCTCCACGCCCACCACGGTGGCGCCCGCTCGCGTTGCCAGTTGAACTGCCGCCTGGCCGACCTTGCCATTGGCGCCGAACACGACCACCGTCTGGCCGGCGCCTTTGAGGCCGGCGCGGCGCAGTCCCTCATGCGCGGTGACGAAAGGCACGCCGATCGTCGCGGCCGCGGCGAGCGACATCGTGCTCGCGGTGCGCGTCAGCGCCTGCACCGGTAACACCAGGTAGCGCGCGTGCGTACCGTCGCGTGTGATGCCCAGGTCGCCGCCGGTGCCCCAGACCTCGACGCCGATCCACTCGCGCGGTCCGGCGACAACGCGACCGGCGAAGTCGCGGCCCGGGATTCGTGGCCAGATGGCACGCGGCATCAGTCCGAGCGCCGCCTTCACGTCACTGGGGTTCACTGCGGCCGCAAGGACTTCAATCACCGCCTCGCCAGGTGCCGGCTCGGGCAGGGGCATTTCGACGATCTGCGGCAGCAGCGCATCCGGGGTGACGGCCTTTTGGGTCAGACGCAAGGCACGTCCGATAGCTTGGTTTCTCATGGTGTATTCCTCTCAGTAAGCAATTGCAGGGAGCCGGGCGTTGCCGCTCACGGTTGATTCGAGGGGCGCAGCCCCCAACGCTCGCGAGCCTGCCGTGGCGTGGCGAGCCGGCCGCCAAGGTCCTCGACGATTCTTCGGGCCCTGCTCACGAGTTCGGCGTTGCTCTTGGCCAGGACGCCGCGGTCCAGATAGATGGTGTCCTCCAGGCCAACGCGCACATTGCCGCCGAGCAGGTAGGTCTGTGCCACGGCGGGGAATGCGTGACGGCCGATGGCAAACGCGGACCACTGCGCCGTCGGCGCGATCAGCGAGCGGGCGTGCCACAGGGTTTCGGGCTTGAATGGCATGGCGTAGCGCACGCCCATCACCAGGGTGTAAAGGCCGGGGCCCTCGAGGCTGCCATCGGCCATCAGCGCCTGGGCGAGCATGAGATCTCCGCTGTCGAAGCATTCGAGCTCGGGAACCGCACCGGCCTCGCGGATGACCTTGGCCATCCTGCGAACATTCTTCGGCGTGTTGATGACGACCTGGTCGCCCGAGTTCATCGTATTGAGGTCGAGCGAGCAGATATCGGGCTTCAGCGCGGCAATATGCGCGACCCGACGCTCGGGAACCATCAGGTTGCTGCCGGGCGCAGCCACCTGCGGATCGTCATCACTTGGGACGAACCTCCCGCCCGGCCCCGTGGTCAGGTTGATGATGAGGTCTGCACGCCGAGTCCGGATTTCTGCGACAACCTCGGCGTAGAGCTCGACGTCCATGGACGGCCGGCCCGTCTGCGGATCGCGCACATGGATGTGCACGACCGCCGCACCTGCCTCCGCTGCTTCAAGGCATGCGGTGGCAATCTGGGTCGGCGTGATGGGCAGATGAGGCGTCTGCTCCGGCGTGGTCAAGTTGCCTGTGACGGCGCAAGTCAGAATGGTGGGTTGTTCCATCGGGGGTCTCCGGCTATCTATGTTTGGGCGCTTATCCGGCGCTTATCCGAGGTGACGTCCACCGTCGGCGACGATGATGCTGCCGGTGGCGTAGCGCAATGAGGTGCAGCACGCCACGATCGCCGCCGCGACGTCGTCAGCCACGCCCACGCGCTTGAGCGGAATCGATTGCCCCACCCGCTCGTTGAACGCCGCATCGCGGCCCGGAACAAAGCCCGTATCGACGACCCCTGGCGACACGGCCAGGCAGCGTATCTGCGGTCCCAGCGTCTTCGCCAGGGCTTTGGTCAGCGCATCTGTGCCCGCCTTGGCTGCGGAGTAAGCCAGGTTGCTGCCCATGCCGGTGAAGGCGGCGATTGACGAGACGTTGACCACCACGGAGTCGCCCGCGGCCTTCATCTGCGGGGCGAAAGCCCGGATGGCCGCGAACGTGCCGCGCCAGTTGGTCGCAAAGATGTCGTCGATCAACTGGTCGCTCAGGCCGTCCAGGTCGGCTGCGGCAACGGGCTTGGTGAAGCCGGCACAGTTGATGAGCACGCTGGCATTGCCTGCTTCCTTGCGCACGAACTCGGCCGCGGCGCTCAATGAGGAACTGTCCGTCACGGAGGCCGTGACCGCGAAATGGCCCGAGCCGGCGAGCCCGCGCAAGGCCGGCTGCGCATCGCCTGCTCCCCCGCGATGGAGAAGAACGACCCGGGCGCCCAGCTGAGCCGCCCTTTGTGCAGTGGCAAGTCCGATGGCGCCGGTGCCACCCGTGATGACCACGATGTCGCCGTCCAGGCGCTCGCGCGGTGCGAAGGTTCTTGTATTCATGTTGATCTCCAGGTCAGGGAATTGGGCATTTCGGGACGCGCGTATCGCCGGGCTCGAGTCGGAGATCGACATCGAGCTTGAAACCGCCCTGGCCGTTTGACTCGAAAGTCCGCAGGAGCGAACCGACGGCGCCGAAAACAACATCGTCGTAGGCGTGCGGGTCTTCGGCGTCGAAGTACTGCGTCGCCAGGACCTTGTGGCCTGGCGCTACAACGATGAAATGCAGATGGGCCGGGCGCATGGAATGGCGCCCCTGGGCGGCGAGCAGGTCACCGCATGGCCCGTCAGTGGGCACGGGATACCCGGCGGGCCGCACGCTGACGAAAGAGAACCGCCCCTGTGCGTCGGTTTCGAATCGCCCACGCAGGTTCATGGGTTGCTGCGTCGAATCCTGGTTCTCGTACAAGCCCTTGGGCGAGGCCTGCCAGGTTTCCACGCGCGCACCGGCAATTGGCGTCCCATCCAGGGACCGGACATGGCCGGTCACGGTCAGCGGCGCCCCCGGCGTGTCAGGAGAAGTGATGCATTCGCCGTTTTGCCGGAGCGGCTGATTGGCACGCCAGAATGGGCCGATCAGCGCAGGCTCGGTCCCGCCCGCTTCCAGCGCGTGACGGGCGTCGCGCAGCTGCACCAACGTCGCCAGCCCTAGAATGTCTGCGAGCAGAATACCTTCATGCTTCTTCGGACCACTCGCCTGCCCAATGCGCACCAGAAAATCCAGCCCGTACTCCAGCTCCGCCGGAGAGAGATCGACGTCCAGTGCGAACGCGTGCACGTGCCTGATCAGCGAATCCAGGATGTGCCGCAGTCGCGGATTTGCGGTTGTAGCGTTCATCTCGAGGACGGCTCGCAACAATGCGGCGGGATCCGACGCGGGCAGCGCGATTTTTGGGGGGGACGATGTTTGCATTTAAGGTCTCGGTTAGGGCAATCGATTGCCTTAAATATACGGTAGAAATTCAAAAAGCACAAGCACCGAACCCATGAAGCGGGTGTTTTCATCAAGATAATGCGATAAATCCACTTAAATTTCATATTACGAAAGCCAATCGTTTGTCCAAAATAATGCACTCAGATACCCCATCAGGAAATCCAACGACCATCGAGGACATTGCCAAAGCGGCCGGCGTCCATCCTGCCTCCGTGTCTCGAGCCCTTCGCGGCATTGACAAGAAGGTGTCTGCGCAGACACGGGAGAAGATCGAACGGATAGCCAAGGAGATGGGTTACCGGCCCAACGTCATGGCGGCGTCGTTGCGGACCAAGCAGACGAACCTCATTGGCATCGTCGTGCCCGACCTGGGGAATCCCCTCTTTGGCCCCATCGTCCAGGGCCTGGAGGTTGAACTGCGAAAGCAGGGGCTGATGTGCCTGGTTATTCAGACACCCGAGGACCCCGACGAGAGGCGGGATGTCGTGGTCGCCCTCGCCAACCGGCAAGTGGGTGGCCTGCTCGTCCTGGCGGCGGAGAGCGACGATCCGATGCTGACGGCCGCGCAGCAACTTTCACTTCCCACGGTCCTGGTCAACCGCGGCTTCGGCGAACGACGATTTTCCAGCGTGGTCAATGACGATCGCGAGAGCGTTCACCTTGTGCTCGAGCACCTGATGAAGCTGGGTCACAGGGCCATCGCACATATCGCGGGACCGAGCAGCTCATCGACAGGACGAGCCCGCCGCCAGGCGTTTGAAGAGTTGAGCGCGAGCCTCGGAGTCCAAGCCCTCGTCGTTGAAGCTCGGGCCTTCACTCGACAGGCCGGCCTGGCGGCGACACTCGAGTTGCTGAATCAGACCAAGGCGTCGACTGCGATCTTTGGCGCCAATGACTTGATTGCGATGGGCGTGCTCGACGCACTCCATCAGCATCGCTTGTCCGTTCCGGGTGATGTCTCGGTGGTGGGCCACAACGATATGCCATTTGTCGACCTCATCGCACCGCCGCTGACCACGGTCCGTATTGCGGTGGACCAAATGAGCCGACAGGCCGCGCAGCTTCTGCTTGAACATCTGAAGACGCCTAACCAGGACCCGAGCATGCGCGTGCTGACACCGAGGCTCATCGTCAGATCGTCCACGGCATCCGTTCGAAAGACCAGCTAGCTTCGCTTGCAGTAGTCCCGTGTCTTTGGGTGGTCTGCGCCAACCCGCGTTGCTGGATCGACAAGATGATCAAGTACGAAGCACACGACTGTCTCGGCCACAGTTGACGACGCCGGAAAAGCGGCCCGCACCGAACCCGCGCTTGACGAGCCGCATGGAAATATGCGCTTGCCAAGCTGCGCCCAACACGGGGGCGTCACTCTCGGCCACAAGGAGCCGGGAGGGGCCGCTTATCCCAAATTGATTCTCTGTACTCCAAGCGAAGCGGCGAAGGCATTGGGCAGGTAGCCCGGTTGTTGCGCGATGCATCCAATCGTCTGGCGCGCCTCTGGCGACACCTTGGCCCCATGCCGCACAGCGCACGTGACACAGACGCGGCATGCACTCCGGCCTCTCGCGCGATACCTTCTCCTCAATAGTGACGCGGGGCTTCGCCGGGTTCTTGCACACGTAACGCCGATCCGATGCTGCCTCGACTACTCATGGCATCGCCAGCCAGGGAGATCGAAGCTCGCCAGCACAAGGGAAAACACCAATGAAAGTTTGCCTTGCCAGTTATGGGGCGCGTATTTATACTAAGGCAATCGATTGCCTTTATTTTACTTGAAGCCAGCATCTATCGGCCGAATAAATGCCATTCAATGAAGAAATACAACAGGAATACTGCTTATCTTCAAAGGCAATCGATTGTGCTAATTTGATATTTCCGCCTCCCCTCGTTGTCACTATTTTGCTGAAGATCGCCATGCCCATTGCCACCGACACTCCCTTGCCGATCACTCAATCGCAGCGCAAACCCTGCTTTATGTCTTGCGCAACGGCCTCGAATGCGGCCGCGCTGCTCGCCCAAGACGGCCGGCATGCGCGTCGAATGACAGGAGCGGCCGGAGCCCAGCGATGAGCAACCTCGATGTCCCCAGGCATTTCTTCGCCGAACCGCGCATCGATGCGAGCGCGTTCCTCGCACCGAGCGCCACGGTGATCTGTGATGTGCACATTGCGGCTCTCGCCTCGATCTGGTTCGGCGTCGTGGTGCGCGGCGACGTGCAGGCGATTCGCATCGGCGAAGGCAGCAATATCCAGGACGGCACGATCGTGCATGGCAGCACCGGCGGCGTGCCAACGCAGGTGGGCAGCTTTTGCACGGTCGGCCACGCCGCGGTGCTGCATTCCTGCACGCTGGACGACTACGCCTTCGTCGGCTTCGGCGCGCGCGTGCTCGACGGCAGCCGGATCGAAACCGACGGCGTGCTCGCGGCAGGCGCGGTGCTCACGCCGGGCAAGATCGTCCGCAGCGGCGAGCTGTGGGCCGGCAACCCGGCCCGTTTGCTGCGACGGATCGAGCCACCAGAAGTCGCAAGCTATCGCGCCGTCGCACCGCGCTACGTCACATTGGCGCAGGCGTACCGGCTCAGGCCGGCAGCGTCGCGCCCCTGAGAAGCCGACTGCGCGTCAAGTTCACCGCGATCCCTTTTCCCTCCCAGCTGCAACAAGCACCACTCAACGCAGGCGCAAATCATGGCAAACAACATCAAGTCAAGGAGCCGTCCTATGCCAAAAAAGTTAGCGCTACGGGTCAACGGCGCGACCCGCTCGGTCACGGTCGATCCCGATACGCCGCTACTCTATGTTCTGCGCAACGACCTTGCGCTGAACGGCGCCAAATACGGCTGCGGCCAGGCGCAGTGCGGCGCCTGCAGCGTGCTGATCGACGGGGTTGAACAACGCTCCTGCGTGTACCCGGTCGGCGCCGTCGCCAAGGGCCGCATCACGACGATCGAAGGTCTTGGCACGACGCAAAAACCGAGCGCGCTGCAGCGGGCGTTCATCGAGGAGCAGGCCGCCCAATGCGGTTATTGCAGCAGCGGAATGGTCATGGCCGCACAGGCGCTGCTCGCGCGCAGCCCGAAACCCAGCGAAGCCGATGTCAAGCAAGCGCTTGAGGGCCATTTGTGCCGCTGCGGCTCGCACAACCGCATTGTGCGTGCGGTGCTGCGCGCGTCCCGGGGCGCTGCATCATGAGCGCCGCACTGTCAAACGTTTCGCGCCGCAATTTCCTGAAAGCTGGCACTGGCCTGGTGGTCGGCATCGCGCTGGCACCTGATGCGCTGGCCCAAGGCGCAGCGGTGCCGGCGCGCCTGCCCGGCAGCCTCAACAACAATCGCCAGCTGTCGGCGTGGCTGCGCATCAACCCGAACGGCACCGTGACGGTGTTCACCGGCAAGATGGAACTCGGCCAGGGCATCGCGAGCGCGCTGGCCCAGATCGCCGCCGACGAACTTGACGTCGACTACCAGCGCATCGACATGGTGGCGCCCGACACGTCGCGCACGCCCGATGAGGGTGTGACCGCGGGCAGTCAGTCGATCGAGCAGAGCGGCACCGCCATCCGCTTCGCCTGCGCCGAAGCCCGCCAGTTGCTGCTCGCCGCAGCGGCCGCCCAGTTGGGCGTGGCCTCGGGCGAGCTCACCGTCGTCAACGGGGCGATCGCCGCCCCCGGTGGCAAACAGACAACCTACTGGGAGGTCACCACGGACGCGATGCTGCGCCGGGAGGCGACCGCGAAGGCCAAGCCGAAGGACCCAGGCCAGTACAAGCTGGTCGGCCAAAGCCTCGCCCGGCGCGATCTCCCGGCAAAGCTCACCGGCGGAGCGGCCTACCTGCAGGATCTGCGGCTTCCCGGCATGGTGCATGCGCGCGTCGTGCGGCCGCCGGTGCCGCGCGCCGAACTCACGAACCTCGACACCGCGGCCGTCAAGGCGATGCCCGGCGTCATCACTGTGGTGCGCGACGGCAGTTTCATCGCAGTCGTCTGCGAGCGCGAGGAGCAGGCGATCAAGGCACGCCAGGCGCTGCGCGAGGCAGCCGTCTGGTTGCGGCCTGAGTTGCCTCAAACGCTCGCCGACCGGTTCGATCAGGCCGACCCGGGCCTGCCGACGCAGGATTCAGTCGTGAACGAAAAGAAGGCGCCGAACGCGCCGCCGGCCGCACAGCGGATCGAGGCGCGCTATACCCGGGCATTTCAGCTGCACGCCTCGATCGGCCCGTCGTGCGCGGTGGCGCAAGCCGCGGAGGGCAAGCTGACAGTCTGGACCCACAGCCAGGGCGTGTTTCCGCTGCGCGGAGACATTGCACGCGCGCTCGGCGTGGCGCCGGCCAGCGTGACCTGCATCCATATGGAAGGCGCAGGCTGCTACGGCCACAACGGCGCAGACGATGTCGCATTCGATGTGGCGCTCATCGCGCGCGCGGTCCCGGGCAAGCCGGTCAGGGTGCAGTGGATGCGCGACGACGAGTTCATGTGGGAGCCCTTCGGCTCGGCAATGAGCGTGACGATGCGCGCCGGGCTGGGTGCAGACGGCAGCATCGTCGACTGGCAGCACGAGTTGTGGAGCTATCCGCATTCGCGGCGGCCGGGCGGACGCGAGGGCGTGAATCTGCTCGCGTCGTGGTACGTAGCGAGTCCGACGCAGCCGACTTTCCCCACCGACATCCCGCAGCCAAACGGTGGCTCCGACCGCAACTCGATCCCGCTCTACGAATTTCCGAGCCAGAAGGTCCTCAAGCACTACATGACCGACGCGCCTCTGCGCACCTCGTCGTTGCGCACGCTGGGGGCCTACCCCAACGTCTTCGCGATCGAGTCGATGATGGACGAAGCCGCGGCGGCGGCGGGCGCTGACCCGGTGGCGTTTCGCCTGAAGCACCTGCGCGACGAGCGCGCGCGAACGGTGATCGAAGCGGTGGCCAAGAAGAGCGGCTGGCGGCCGGGCGCGCTGGGCGACGGCGGCAAAGGCAGCACGCTGCGCGGGCGTGGGATCGGGTTCGCCAGATACAAGAACCACGCCTGCTACTGCGCCGTGGTCGCCGAAGTCGAGGTCGACCGCACCAGCGGCAGCGTGCGCGTGACCCGGGCCTGGTCAGCGGTGGACGCGGGGCTCGCGGTCAACCCCGATGGCATCGTGAACCAGATCGAGGGCGGCGTGATCCAGTCGACCAGCTGGACGCTGAAGGAAGCCCTCAAGTACGACCGCTCGGGCGTGCAGACCAGGAGCTGGAGCGACTACCCGATCCTGCGCTTCAGCGAAGTGCCCGCAGTTGACGTCGAGGTGATTCAGCGCCGTGCCGAGGGCTCCCTCGGGGTGGGCGAAGGGGCGCAGGGCCCGACCGCGGCAGCAATCGCGAATGCCTTTGCGGCCGCGACCGGCCGCCGCCTGCGCGACATTCCGTTCACGCCGGAGCGAGTGAAGGCGGTGCTGGCGTGAGATGCAGACACGAATTCTTGCTTCGGGCCAGATGGTGCAAAACGTTTGAAAACGGAGATTCGATGATGAAGACTTCCACAACGGCATCGCGCTCAACTGCGCCCCCTTCAAATCTTGCCCAAGGCTCCATTTACCTACTCCAAAAGGAAAAATCGATGTTGTTCCACCGCATTCTGCTCGGCGTCGCCACCTTCGCGATCGCTGCGCTCGCCCATGCCCAGACACCGCTGCGCGTGATCAGCTTTCCCGGCGGAGCGAACCTGCCGCTCTGGGTCGCCGAGGACAAGGGGCTGTTCGCGCGCGAGAAGCTCTCGGTAAAGGTGAGCCCCACTCCGAACTCGGTCGTGCTGGTCCAGGGCCTCGTCAAGGGCGAGCAGGACATCGCGTTGGCCGCATTCGACAATGTCGTCGCTTACCAGGAAGGCCAGGGAGAGGTCCCGCTGCCGGCCACGCCCGACTTCTTCGCGTTCATGGGCGTCTCGCGCGGGACCGTTCGCCTGGTGGTGAGCCCCGACGTCAAGGACTACGATGGCCTGCGCGGCAAGACGCTTGGCGTCGACGCGGTCGCGACCGGTTATTCGCTCGTGCTGCAAAAGCTGCTGCAATTGGGCGGTCTCAAGGAGCTCGACTATCGCCTTGAGTCGGTCGGCGCAACCGGCGTGCGTGCGCAGGCGCTGATGGATAACAAGTTCGCGGGAACGATTCTGACGACGCCACTGGAGATCGCGCCGGAGTCGCGCGGCTATCGGCGGCTCGCCAACGCGGTCGATGTGCTTGGCCCCTACCAGACGATCGTCGGAATGGCGCGGCACAGCTGGGCGAAGAGCAACCGCGAGGCGCTCGTCGGGTTCATCCGTGCATCGAGCGAGGCAATCGACTGGCTGTTCGATCCGAAGAACCGCGCAGAGGCAGTGTCGATTTACCGGAAGTATCTGCCAAACGTGCCCGAGGCCGCAGCGCAGCGGCATGTCGATGCGTTGCTCGGCGATCGCGAAGGCTTCGCGCGCGGCGGTGCGCTCGATCCAGATGGCATGACGACAGTGCTGCGGATCCGGTCCGAACTCGGGCGCCCGCAGAAGACGCTGGCCGATCCGGCACGCTACGTCGACGAGAGCTACTACCGGGCGGCAAGGGCTCGTTAGTAATACCTTACGATGCCCAAGCTCGATCACCCTTCACGACCGGGAATGACGATCGATGAACTCGCCTGTCGTCGCGGCCACGCACCACTACGTGCATGAGAATTCAACGGCCGCGCGATTCATGCATGACAAACTTACCGCAGCATTTGGATCAAAAGCTCCCGGATCAGTTGCTTGCACAGGCTCCTCTATGGATTCACGGCCATACTCGTGATTCCTATGACTACCAGGTCACCTACAACGACAAGGTAGCCACCAGGGTAATTTGTAATCCACGAGGGTATCCCTTGGGCCATCGGAAGGCTCCGTTTGAAAATCCAGATTTTTCTTCTGGATTGATTTTGCCAACGTCTTGTTGACTCACTGATTTAGACTGCTTCGGAGCCTCAGACCCACCAACTGAATTGGAGATCTTGTGCATACAAACGACAGCAAAAAACCGGGAACAGGTGTGGTTTCAGCAGAAGGGATCGCACCAGCACTAGATCTAATTATGGACAAGGGACTTGATTGGGTTCCATTTCTAGGCCCCTCTATCGGCGCAGTGAAGGCTTACAAAGAAGTTCGTCTCTCGCTCGGTGAGCGCAAGCAGCAAGCGTTCTTACGGGGATTAGGAACACATCCTCCAGAAGAGGTCGCCCAGTTCTTGGAGCAGTTGGGGGACAGCGCGGAGGAACGGCGTAAGACAGGTACCACCCTAATGATGATGCTAGATCAGTTCACTGATTTCGATAAATGCGAACTGCTTGGAAAATTAACCATCGCATGCGGATTAAAAGTTATTAGCTCATCAGAATTGAGGCGACTGGCGAACGCTATAAGCCTGGCGTTTCCAGAAGATTTGCTGGCTTTCATTTCCGCGGAAGATCAACCTGTTTTTTTGAAGGATCCGGATTACTTCGTACACCTTCAGTTAACAGGGTTGACGCAAAACAATGGCGGGTGGGATGGCGGCATGCCGGCCATTACGCCGCTGGGCGCAAAGTTAAGAGAAGCTCTTAAAGCGGTGAACGCGCGATACCCTGGAAGTTGAACGGCACAGCCATCCATGGGGACTTTTGCGGGACAGCAGCAGAGTTGAAATAGAGACAATGCCGGACAGATGGGGACACCCATTACCGAAATACAAACAAAAAAGCCCTACTGACTCAGTAGGGCTTTTATCGTAACTCATTGATTTAAATGAGAAATTTGGCGGAGTGGACGGGACTCGAACCCGCGACCCCCGGCGTGACAGGCCGGTATTCTAACCAACTGAACTACCACTCCTGGTAGCAGTAACGTTCGCTCTTTCGAGCCAAGTCGCCTGCCCTTGCGGGCTGGCTGTTACTGACTTGCGCCTTGTACATCACACAGGGTGATGAATGCTGGCGACCCCACGGGGATTCGAACCCCGGTACTCACCGTGAAAGGGTGATGTCCTAGGCCTCTAGACGATGGGGTCAAAGCCTTGGAACTTTCCGGACAGGCTTTTGCTTTTACACAAAGGCCTGACAAAAAAAACTCTGCTAAATCTCTCTCAACAATTTTTGGTGGAGGTAAGCGGGATCGAACCGCTGACCTCTTGCATGCCATGCAAGCGCTCTCCCAGCTGAGCTATACCCCCAAACTCTGCAGATTTCTCAGCAGTTGTCGAGCCTTGAATTATAGCCCGAAAATTCGAGGTTTTTCAAATCTTCAAACGCGAGATCACATCTTCACGTTTCATGAGCTCCAAAATCGCATCCAGCGAGGGCGTTTGCGGGGTGCCCATGACCAGCACGCGCACCGGCATGGCCAGTTGCGGCATCTTCATGCCGGTCTCGGTGAGCACCTGCTTGATAGCCGCCGCAATGGCCGCCTTGTTCCATTCGCAGCCTGCCAGCGCTTCGGCCAGTTTGGCGAGAGCCGGACGAATGGCTTCGGTCACATGTGTGCTGATATCCTGCGCGCTCGGCTGCCCACCCGTCACCAGCACTTGCAGCCAGCCGGCCAGCTCCACCAGCGTGCTGCAGCGGTCCTTGAAAAGGCCGCAGCCGCGAACCAGGCGTGCGGTGTCCAGGCTCACGCCGCGCGCAGCCAGGAAAGGCTGCACAAGTTCGGCCAGCTTGTCGTCTGCCGTAGCCTTGAGGTGCTGTGCATTGACCCAGCGCAGTTTCGCTTCATCGAACTGTGCGGCGCTCTTGCCGAGGTGATCGAGGTTGAACCATTGCAGGAATTGCTCGCGGCTGAAAATCTCGTCGTCACCGTGGCTCCAGCCGAGGCGCGCCAGGTAGTTCACCATCGCGTCGGGCAGATAGCCTTCGGCCGCGTACTGCGTCACCGGCTTGGCGCCGTTGCGCTTGCTCATCTTTTCGCCCTGTTCATTCAGAACCGTGGGCAAATGCGCATAGACCGGCACGTCCTTGCCGAGCGCGCGAAAGATATTGATCTGGCGCGGCGTGTTGTTCACATGGTCGTCGCCACGGATCACATGGGTGATGGCCATGTCGATGTCGTCCACCACCACACAGAAGTTGTAGGTGGGCGTGCCATCCGGCCGCGCAATGACGAGGTCATCGAGCTCGTCATTGCTGATCTCGATGCGGCCCTTGACCTTGTCGTCCCAGACCACCGAGCCGCCCTGCGGGTTTTTAAAACGCAGCACGGGCTGCACGCCTGCCGGAATAGGCGGCAGCGTCTTGCCCGGCTCGGGCCGCCAGGTGCCGTCATAGCGCGGCTTTTCCTTGGCAGCCATCTGCTTTTCGCGCAGCGCGTCGAGCTCGGCCACGCTCATGTAGCAGGGGTAGACCTGGCCGGCCGCCTGCATCTCGGCCAGCACGGCCTTGTAGCGGTCCATGCGCTGCATTTGGTAGAACGGGCCTTCGTCATGATCGAGGCCCAGCCAGCGCATGCCTTCAATGATCACGTCGACAGCCTCCTGGCTGGAACGTTCCACATCGGTGTCTTCAATGCGGAGGATGAAGTCGCCACCGGTGGCGCGGGCAAACGCCCAGGGGTACAGCGCCGAGCGGATGTTGCCCAGATGGATAAAGCCCGTGGGCGATGGCGCAAAACGCGTTCTTGTTTTCTGTGTCATTTCAAACGGTCCAGACCGTCCAGGCCTCGCTGGAGATCGGCTTTCAAATCATCAATGTGTTCCAGACCCACGGCCACGCGGATCAGGCCCTGGCCTATGCCAGCAGCCTGCCGCTGCGCTTCGCTGAGCCGGCCGTGCGAGGTGGTGGCCGGATGGGTGATCGTGGTCTTGGTGTCGCCCAGGTTGGCCGTGATGCTGCAGACCTGCGTGCTGTCGATCACGTGGAAGGCATTTTTGCGGGCGCTTTCGACATCGCTGCTCTTGACATCAAACGACAGCACCGCACCGCCGCAGCCCCGCCCGTTGACGGTTTGCTGCCGCATCGCCAGCGCATGCTGCGGGTGCGACTCGAGGCCCGGGTAATACACGCGTGCCACGCCCGGCTGCGCCTCCAGCCAGGTGGCCAGCGCCAGCGCATTGGCGCTTTGCGCCTGCATGCGAATGGACAGTGTTTCCAGACCTTTGAGCACCACCCAGGCATTGAACGCTGACAGCGTCATGCCGGCGCTGCGCATGATGGGAACCAGTTTGTCGTCAATGAGTTGCTTGGTCCCGCAAATCGCGCCGGCAATCACGCGGCCCTGGCCGTCGAGGTACTTGGTGCCCGAATGGATGATGAGGTCGGCGCCCAGTTTCACGGGTTGCTGCAGCGCCGGCGAGCAAAAGCAGTTGTCCACGGCCAGCAGGGCGCCTGCGGCATGCGCAATGTCGGCCAGCGCGCGGATGTCGCAGATCTCGGTCAGCGGGTTGGTCGGCGTTTCGGCAAACAGCAGCCTGGTGTTGGGCCTGATCGCCGCTTTCCACTCAGCCACGTCGGTTTGCGAAACAAAGGTGCTTTCCACGCCAAACTTGCCAAACTCACTGCCAATCAGCTTGATGGTGGAGCCGAACACTGACTGCGAGCAGATCACGTGATCGCCGCTTTTGAGCAGGCCCATGCACATCAGCAGGATGGCCGCCATGCCGCTGGACGTGCCGATGCAGGCTTCGGTTCCCTCCATCGCCGCGAGGCGCTGCTCCATGCTGGTCACCGTGGGGTTGGTGAAGCGCGAATAGATGTAGCCCTCTTCCTCATTGGCAAAGCGCCGCGCCGCGGTGGCGGCATCGGGCTGCACAAAGCTGCTGGTCAGGTACAGCGCTTCGGAATTTTCGCCATACTGGCTTTTGTCGACGGCCGCACGCACGGCCAGCGTATCGAGGTGCAGGTTCTCAGGCAGTTTCTTGTTGCTCATCGTTCAGGCCTCTTGCGGATTGGGAAGCGCCAGGCGCGACACATCCACATCGCCTTCTTCGCTGGTATCCACGCGTTGTTCGTTCATCTTTTCAATCGTCTCGCTGGTCACGTCGCCGGTGATGTAAACGCCGTCAAAGCACGACGCATCAAAACCGTCCAGCTTGGGGTTGAGCGAGCCCACGGCGCGCTTCATGCTCTCCACGTCCTGGTAAATCAGGGCATCGCAGCCAATCACCTGGCGGATTTCCTCAACGGTGCGGTCATGCGCCACCAGCTCCGTCGCCGTGGGCATGTCAATGCCGTAGACGTTGGGATAACGCACGGGCGGCGCGGCGCTGGCCAGATACACCTTGCGTGCGCCGGCGTCACGTGCCATTTGCACGATCTCGCGGCTGGTGGTGCCGCGCACGATGGAGTCGTCCACCAGCAGCACATTGCGGTCCTTGAATTCACTCGCAATGACATTGAGCTTCTGGCGCACTGATTTTTTGCGCACGCCCTGCCCCGGCATGATGAAGGTGCGGCCGACATAGCGGTTCTTCACAAAACCTTCGCGGTACGGAATGCCCAGCAGATGCGCCAGCTGGGTGGCGCTGGGGCGGCTGGATTCGGGAATGGGGATGATGACGTCAATCTCGCTGGGCGGCACGGTGGAGACCACGCGCTTGGCCAGCGTCTCACCCAGATTCAGTCGCGCCTGGTAGACCGAAATGCCGTCCAGCACCGAGTCGGGCCGGGCCAGGTAGACAAACTCGAAAATACAGGGATTGAGCTTGGGGGAAGCCGCGCATTGCTCGGCATGCACGGTGCCTTCCAGATCCACGAACACCGCTTCGCCCGGCGCAATGTCGCGCTCGAACTGGTGCGAGGTGCCTTCCAGCGCCACCGACTCGCTGGCCACCATCACGGTGCCGCCGTCTTCGTTCTGGCCGTGGCCTATGCACAGCGGGCGAATGCCAAACGGATCGCGGAAAGCCAGCAGGCCGTGACCGGCAATCAGCGCCACCACGGCGTAAGACCCTTTCACGCGCTTGTGCACGCCGCGCACCGCCTCGAACACATCAACCGGGTTGAGCGGCAGGCCGCGCGTAGTTTTTTCCAGCTCATGCGCCAGCACGTTGAGCAGCACCTCGGAGTCGCTTTCGGTATTGATGTGCCGGTGGTCGGTATTGAACAGCTCGGCCTTGAGTTCGGCCGCATTCGTCAGGTTGCCGTTGTGCGAGAGCACCAGCCCGAACGGCGCATTGACGTAAAAGGGCTGGGCCTCGTCTTCGCTGTAGGCATTGCCGGCCGTCGGATAACGCACCTGGCCCAGACCCACATTGCCCGGCAAGGCGCGCATGTTGCGGGTGCGAAACACGTCGCGCACCATGCCCTTGGCCTTGTGCATGTAGAACTTGCGCCCCAGCTGCGTGACGATGCCTGCCGCATCCTGGCCGCGGTGCTGCAGCAGCAGCAGGCCGTCATAGATCAGCTGGTTGACCGGGGCTTTGCTGACGACGCCGACTATTCCACACATAAGCTTATATTTCCATTCATAAATTTTCCGCTGGACTGCCCCGGGGAAAATGCGCCCGTTTCGGGGGGCCGCACCTCACACGAAGTGAAAAGCGTAGGGGTCATACTTTCAAATACTTCGCAAACTTCTCCGGCAGAACCGGCTGCAAACCCTTGAGCGTGACCGTCAGCATGGCCGCGCCTCTAGACTCCCGCCACCATTCAGTGGTCTTGAGCCCCGTCATGTCAATCACCACCGTGGCGGCCAGCAACAGGATCAGGCCGCGCAGCAGGCCAAATCCCGCTCCCATCACGCGGTCCACCGGCCGCAAGCCAACGGCTTCGACCAGCTTCTTCAGCAAAAAAGCCAGCAAACCGGCCGCAAACACCGCGGCAATGAATACCAGTACAAACGCAGCCGCATAGCGCACCGGATTCGAGGCGGACTGGATGGGCAACCGGGCGGCCACCTCGGGCGCAAACCATTGCGCCGCAAAAAACGCCACCACCCACCCCAGTACCGACAAAACCTCATAAACCAGCCCGCGCCAGGCGCCCAGCACCAGCGAGAAGACCAATACCGCCAGCAAAATCCAGTCAACAGCCGCCACGAATGTCCCGACCCGCTGTTTACAAGGTCAGGATGGCGGCCGGCAAATCAAGGGCCTTGATCTTGCTGGCCGCTGTTTCTGCCTCGGCCCTGCTGGCAAACGGCCCGACGCGGACACGAATACGCTTGCCGTCTTTGGTTTCGGCGACCTGCGTGTAGGTTTTCAGGCCGGCTTTTTCCAGCTTGAGCCGCGCTTCGCGTGCCTTGGCCACATCGGCAAAGGCTCCGACCTGCACCACGACACGGCCTGCGGCCTCGTCGGCGGCGGCCTTGCCGGCCGGCGCGGGCGAGCCACTGAGCAGCGCGCTGGCCCGCGCCGCCTCGTCGCTCCCGGCGGCTGGCTTGGGCGCAGGTTTGGGCTCCGGCTTCACGTCGGCCTTGACCTCGGTCTTTGCTTCGGCCTTGACTTCCGGCCTGGGCTCAGGTTTTGGCTCCGGTTTTGCTTCATTTTTAGTAGCTGCCGGCGCCGGCGTCACAGGGCCCGCGGCCTGTTTGGACGGCAGGATTTCTTCCTGGGGGGCCAGGCTGGCGGTGGCGGCCACTTTTTCGGAAGGCGCGGGAACGGCCAGGGGCTTGACCGTGCCCTTGCCGGGAATTTCAATCGGAATATCCACCGCAATCGGCCGCGGCTGGGTATCGAACAGCAGCGGAAAACCCACCACGCCAATCAGCACCAGCACGGCCGAACCGATCAGGCGGTGTTTGGCGCGCTTGCGCATCACCTCCACGCTTTCCGTTTGAGCGGCTGATCCGGCAGTGGGAGCAGCATTGGAGCCGCCCCGGCGGAAGTTAAAAAACGGCATGGTGTGGCTTGAATCCGTTGACGGTTAACGTGGGCTGTCGGTCTGCATTTCCAGGCATCACAGGCCCCGGGTCAGACAGGTTTGTCCGGCATCAAGAAGCCAGGTGCGGGGCCATGAGGCGCGGCACCCCGCCCTTCAAAACACCGCCCACCGTGTAGAACGAGCCGAACACCACAATTCTATCAGCGGGCCCTG
The DNA here is from genome assembly GCF_056400945.1 of Polaromonas sp. P4_H1. Taxonomy (NCBI): domain Bacteria; kingdom Pseudomonadati; phylum Pseudomonadota; class Betaproteobacteria; order Burkholderiales; family Comamonadaceae; genus Polaromonas; species Polaromonas sp. P4_H1. The sequence continues at coordinate 68,784 of NZ_JBFUKG010000005.1, forward strand.
CAGCCCTCACGGCCGCCTGCAGGGCCAGTTCGGGGGCTTTGTGCGTGGTGGCGGTCACGTCAGGCCGGCTTTCCACCGCCCGCCATTTCGCCGCGAGCTCTTCGCCGCTCGCGGCCCGGGCCGTCGGCAAATCAGTGAAATACCATTTATCGATCAGCGGGCCGACCCGCGCCAGCATGGGTGCCAGGTCCTTGTCGGCCATGGCGCCAAACACCGCATGGGTGCAGGGGTAAAAGCCCATCGCATCCAGGTTTTCGGCCAGGGCTGCCACCGAGTGCGGGTTGTGCGCCACGTCCAGCACCAGCGTGGGCTGGCCCGGAACGATCTGGAAACGCCCGGGCAGCTCGACCATGGACAGGCCATTGCGCACCGCCTGGGCCGTCACCGGCAGGCGATCGCGCAGGGCCGTCAGCGCCGCCAGCACACCAGAGGCATTGACCAGCTGGTTGGCGCCGCGCAGCGCCGGGTAAGCCAATCCGGCGTACCTGCGGCCCCGGCCCGCCCAGCTCCATTGCTGCTTGTCGCCAGAGAAATTGAAATCCTGGCCGAAACGCCACAAGTCAGCGCCCAATGCCGCCGCGTGGTCAAGAATGCTTTGCGGCGGCACCGGGTCGCTCACCACCACCGGCTTGCCGGCGCGCATGATGCCGGCTTTCTCCCGGCCTATGCTCTCGCGGTCATTCCCCAGAAACTCCATGTGGTCCAGGTCAATGCTGGTGATGACGGCACAGTCGGTGTCGAGGATGTTGACAGCGTCCAGCCGGCCGCCCAGCCCCACTTCCAGGATGACGACGTCCAGCTTCGCATCGGCCAGCAACTGCAAAATGGCCAGCGTGGTGAATTCAAAGTAGGTCAGCGAGATTTCATCGCCGTTCTGGACCCTGGCCGTCTCGACACGGGCAAAGTTTGCGACCAGTTCAGCAGCATTGACGATGTCGCCGCGAACCCTGCAGCGCTCTTCAAAATGGACCAGGTGCGGCGAGGTGTAGACGCCGGTGCGGTAGCCCGCTTCCAGCAGAATGGCTTCGAGCATGGCGCAGGTCGAGCCCTTGCCGTTGGTGCCCGCCACCGTGATGACGGGACAGGCAAACGCCAGCCCCATGCGCCTGGCCACGGCCTGCACCCGCTCCAGCCCCATGTCGATACTTTTGGGGTGCAGGCGCTCGCAGTGGGCCAGCCAGTCTTCCAGTGTCTTGAGTTGTTCCATACAGGCCCGCATTGTCGCGCAAGCCACGGCACACCCCTGTTGACCCTCACTGCGTGTAGGGTCCTCCCCCCTTGCAGGGGGCGGCGCCTGCGGCCGGCAAAGCCGGACCGCGGCCCCCGCTGAAAACCTCCGGCACAGCCTCATTCATGCGGCGAAACGGTCAGTCGCGGCCATCAGCTGCTGCAGGATGCCGGGCTCGTTGAAGGCATGGCCGGCATCGTCGATCAGGTGAAAGTCCGCCTCCGGCCAGGCGCGGTGCAGGTCCCAGGCGGTTTTGGCGGGCGTGGCCATGTCGTAGCGCCCCTGCACGATGACGCCGGGAATGCCGGCGAGCTTGCCCGCGTCGCGGATCAGCTGGCCCTCCTCCAGCCAGCCGGCGTGCACAAAGTAATGGTTTTCGATGCGGGCGAATGCCAGCGCGAAATCATCGACAGCGTGCTTGGCGGTGGCGGCCGCATCGGGCAGCAGCGTGATGGTCTGGCCTTCCCACAGGCTCCAGGCCCGGGCTGCGGCCATCTGCTCGGCCCGGTTGGAGCCCACCAGCCGCTTGCGGTAGGCGGCGATCAGGTCGCCGCGCTCGGCCACCGGAATGGGCGCCAAAAACTCTTCCCACAGGTCCGGAAACAGCCAAGAAGCCCCCTCCTGGTAGTACCAGAGCAGCTCGGCGCGCCGCAGCGTGAAAATGCCGCGCACGATGAGCGCCGACACCTGGGCGGGGTGCGCCTGGGCATAGGCCAGCGCCAGCGAGCTGCCCCAGGAGCCGCCAAATACCAGCCAGCGTTCCACGCCCAGCAGGGTGCGCAGCCGCTCGATGTCGGCAACCAGGTGCCAGGTGGTGTTGTTGTCCAGCGAGGCACTGGGGCGCGAGCGGCCGCAGCCGCGCTGGTCGAACAGCAGCACACAGTAGCGCTTGGGGTCGAACAACCGCCGGTGGTCGGGGGAGCAGCCGGAGCCTGGCCCGCCGTGCAGGAACACTGCGGGCTTGCCTGCCGGGTTGCCGCACAGCTCCCAGTAAATCGAATGGCCGTCACCGGTTTCAAGAATACCGGTGCGAAAAGGCTCGACAGGCGGGTAAAGAAAGGGCCTGGAACGGCCAGGGTTGGGGGTCGGGGAATCGGTGGCCGAAGAGGTCATGGGGCATCTTCCATCAAAAATGAAGCGCAGGGGAAAGGCCGGCAAAGAGTACGGGCCATGGCAGGCGCGTGCTGGCATTATTCCAGTGTTGGCCGGGCATCGAAGCGCGGGCTTCAATAGCGGCGTCCGGGTTCGCCTCGGCCCACCGATTCAGCTACTTATTTGATAGCTATTGGCGCCCATAAAACGCGGGTTATGGCCAGTTCTTATCTAAAATTCTGCCAAAATGACCGGATGATCATTCTCTACGGCATTCCCAATTGCGACACCGTCAAAAAAGCCCGCGCCTGGCTCATGGGCCACGGTGTGGAGCACCAGTTTCACGATTTTAAAAAACAGGGCGTCCCCCCCGAAAAACTCGCCTCGTGGACGCAGGCAGCGGGCTGGGAAAAGCTGCTCAACCGGCAGGGTACGACCTGGCGCAAACTGGACCCGGCGACGCAGGCGGCCGTGCAGGATGCCGCCACCGCCCAGGCGCTGATGCTGGCCAATCCCAGCATCATCAAGCGCCCGGTCGTGGAGTGGGGTCAGGACATCACGGTAGGATTTGATGCGGCGGCCTGGCCCGCCAGGGTGCGTTCCTGAAAAACGGGCGGCAAGACAGCAACAAAGCAACCGCCATGGCAAAACCGCCAGCTTTACAGTTGATTTGCAGAACTCCGCCGGCCAAAACGGCTCTGACTCACTAAAATCAGGGTAATAACCTGAGCCGCCATGGCCATTCATTCCTGGCGAACAGGGCGAATGGGCGGGTCGTCTGGTGGACGGTATTCGTCACCGGGGGCCAGGCGGCAAATAGAAATAGGTGAACTTCAGCCACCGGCTGTAAAAAGGGGTTGAATCATGAAAAAAACACTAGTTATCTCCACCGTTGCGGCTGCAGCAGCCTTGGCCGCCGTACCCGCCTCTGCCACCGATATTCTGGCGCGGGTAATTTCCAGCACGCCGGTGGTACAGCAGGTTGCCGTGCCCCGCCAGGTGTGCAGCAACGAAGCAGTCATCATGCAGGCGCCCAAATCGGGCGCGGGCGCCCTGATGGGCGCTTTGGCGGGAGGCGCTGCCGGCAACGCCATCGGCAATGGCGGCGGCCGCGCCGTGGCGACGGTTATCGGGCTGGTGGGCGGAGCCATGATTGGCGACCGCATCGAGGGCCCCAACAACCAGGTGCAGAACGTGCAGCAGTGCAGCACGCAGACCTTCTATGAAAACCGTCCCAGCCATTACAACGTCGTGTACGAATACCAGGGCACCCAGTACAACGTGCAGATGGCAAACGACCCAGGTCCCTACGTTCGGCTGCAGGTAACACCGGTCGGGGCCATGAACCCCGCCCCCCAACCTGGGCAGCCCGCCCAGCCCCAAGGCTTTATCCAGCCGGCGCCGCAGCAACCTGTTTACATCCAGCAGCCCACCACCTATGTGCAGCCCGTGGTGACGGCCCCCGTGGTTTATCAGTCTTACCCCGCCTACTACGCCCGGCCTTACTACGCGCCCTATTACGCACCCATTGGCCTCTCGCTGAACTTCGGCTACAGCCGGGGCTATGGTGGACATCACTGGCGTTGAGCTGAGCTGAGTTGAGCTTTCAGCGAATCAAAAAAAGGGGCATTCAATGCCCCTTTTTTATGCCCCTGTCGGCTTCAGCGACAGGTGGATTCGGCAGAGGTAGGGCACGGGGTCAGGGCAAGGCCCGGGTAACCTAAAATCAGGGATTACCGCAGCAACCTCTGTCCGCGACGTTTTTCTGTTTACCCCCATTCATTCATGATTACCGAAAAAATCGACAACATCAGCGTTACCACCAAGGCCAATGTCTACTTTGACGGCAAATGCGTGAGCCATGGCATCACTTTTGCTGACGGCACCAAAAAGTCCGTCGGCGTGATTCTTCCCGCCACCCTGACCTTCAATACCGGCGCGCCGGAAATCATGGAATGCGTGGCGGGTGCCTGCGAGTACAGGCTGGCCGGCAGCGACACCTGGATCAAATCCGCAGCGGGCGAAAAATTCAGCGTGCCGGGCAATGCAAAGTTCGACATCCGCGTGGCGGAAGGCTTCGAGGCTTACCACTACATCTGCCACTTCGGTTAATCGCCCATCCCCTCAGGAACCTATTTCATGGCCACCATCCTCCAGAACCTGCCCGCCGGCCAGAAAGTCGGCATCGCCTTTTCCGGCGGCCTCGATACCAGTGCCGCGCTGCACTGGATGAAACTCAAGGGCGCCCTTCCCTACGCCTACACCGCCAACCTGGGCCAGCCCGACGAGCCGGACTACGATGAGATTCCGCGCAAGGCGCTGCAGTACGGCGCCGAAAAGGCCCGCCTGATTGACTGCCGCAGCCAGCTCGCCGCCGAAGGCATCGCCGCCCTGCAAAGCGGCGCCTTCCACATCACGACCGCAGGTGTCACCTACTTCAACACCACGCCGCTGGGCCGCGCCGTGACCGGCACCATGCTGGTGTCCGCCATGAAGGAAGACGACGTCAACATCTGGGGCGACGGCAGTACCTACAAGGGCAACGACATCGAGCGTTTTTACCGCTACGGCCTGCTGACCAACCCCAACCTCCAGATTTACAAGCCCTGGCTGGACCAGCTCTTCATTGATGAGCTGGGCGGGCGCGCCGAAATGTCGGCCTTCATGACGCAGGCTGGTTTCGGCTACAAGATGTCGGCCGAAAAGGCTTACTCCACCGACTCCAACATGCTGGGCGCCACCCACGAAGCCAAAGACCTGGAGCACCTGGACAGCGGCATGAAGATCGTGAACCCGATCATGGGCGTGGCCTTCTGGAAGGACGAGGTCGAGGTCAAGCGCGAGGAAGTCACCGTGCGCTTCGAGGAAGGCCAGCCCGTCGCGCTCAATGGCAAGACGTTTTCCAGCACTGTTGAGCTGATCCTCGAAGCCAACCGCATTGGCGGGCGCCACGGCCTGGGCATGAGCGACCAGATCGAAAACCGCATCATCGAGGCCAAGAGCCGCGGCATCTATGAGGCACCCGGCCTGGCGCTGCTGTTCATCGCTTACGAGCGCCTGGTAACCGGCATCCACAACGAAGACACGATAGAGCAGTACCGCGACAACGGCCGCAAGCTGGGCCGCCTGCTGTACCAGGGCCGCTGGTTCGACCCACAGGCCATCATGCTGCGCGAGACGGCCCAGCGCTGGGTGGCCAGCGCCATCACCGGCGAGGTGACTGTGGAACTGCGCCGCGGCAACGACTATTCCATCCTCAACACCGTCTCCGGCAACCTGACCTACAAGCCCGAGCGCCTGAGCATGGAAAAAGTCGAAGGCGCGTTCACGCCGCTGGACCGCATCGGCCAGTTGACCATGCGCAACCTGGACATCATCGACACGCGCGACAAGCTGGGCATTTATGCCAAGACAGGCCTGCTGTCATCGGGCACTGGTGCCGACCTGTTGCGCCTGCGCGGCAAGGACGACAAGTAAGCCGGCGTTCCAGGGCCACGTGCCAGGAAACTGGCAGATAGCTGCATCCAATCAGGCCGCCTCCGGGCGGCCTGATTTTTTGCAAGCGTCAGACGACGACGGGCTCAGGCTCCAGCAGGATGCCAAAACGTTCATACACGCTGGTCTGGATGGCCTTGGCCAGGGTCATCACTTCACCGCCCGTCACCGGGTTGCTCGCACCGCCACGGTTCACCAGCACCAGCGCCTGCCGGTCGTAGACACCGGCATTGCCCACGGATTTCCCTTTCCAGCCGCAGGCGTCGATCAGCCAGCCGGCCGCCAGCTTGACCGTTCCGTCGGCCAGCGGATAGTGAACAATTTTGGGCTCGCGCTGGATGATGTCGGCGCACTGCTCGGGCGAGACGGTCGGGTTCTTGAAGAAGCTGCCGGCGTTGCCAATGACCCGCGGGTCGGGCAGCTTGGCCTTGCGGACCTCGCAAATCCAGTCGTGGATTTGCTGCGCATCCGGCGCAGTGACCCCGGACTGCTGCATCTTTTTCTCGATATCGGCATACCCCAGCACGGCCTTCCAGGCCTTGGGCAGGGAAAACCGCACATGGGTGATCAGCGCCTTGCCCGCCAGGCCGAAACCGGGCGTGCCCGCACTGGTGGCGATGCTGGTGTGTTTGAACACGGAGTCGCGGTAGCCGAACGCGCACTGCGCGGCATTGAGGGTAAAGCGCTGGCCGGTGGTCAGGTCCACGGCATCAAGCGACTCGAAGCGGTCCTGCAACTCCACCCCATAGGCGCCGATGTTCTGCACAGGCGACGCACCGACGGTACCCGGAATCAATGCGAGGTTTTCCAGGCCCGGATAGCCCATTTGCAGGGTCCAGGTGACCAGGTCGTCCCAGTTCTCGCCGGCGCCGGCCTCCACGATCCAGGCCTTGGCGGTTTCGCCGACCAGGCGTTTGCCCATGATCTCCACCTTGAGCACCAGGGGTTTGACGTCACCGGTCAGCACGATGTTGCTGCCGCCGCCCAGCACAAACTTGGGCATGGCCCGCAGCGCGTCATCCTGCAGCACGGCGGCAATATCGGACTCGGCACTGACCCGGACGAGGGAAAGCGCCTTGGCCATAATGCCAAAGCTGTTGGAATGCTGGAGCGGAACGTTTTTCTCGACTAACATCATGGGATTGTCTCATCCCTGCCCGCCCTCTACGCCCCCCTTTTTCACCTGTCCTTCTCTCTTACTTCTAGCAAAGACCCGCATCATGCCCTCCTTTGATACCGTTTTAGAAACCGATATGGTCAAGGTCAAGAATGCCGTTGAAAACACCAGCAAGGAAATCGGAACCCGCTTTGACTTCAAAGGCACCGCCGCCTCGATCGAGCTGAAAGAAAAGGACATCACGCTGATTGGCGACAGTGATTTTCAGATCGATCAGATCAACGACGTGTTGCGCAACAAACTCACCAAGGCTGGCGTGGACATACGCTTTCTGGATGTCGGCAAGATCGAAAAAATTGGTGGTGACAAGGTCAAGCAGGTGACCAAGGTACGCGACGGCATCGAAACCGAGCAGGCCAAAAAAATCCAGCAACTCATCAAAGGCAGCAAGATGAAGGTGCAGGCCGCCATCCAGGAAGGGAAAGTCCGTGTCACGGGCAGCAAGCGCGACGACCTGCAAGCCGCCATGGCCTTGATCCGGACGGACATGAAAGATCTTCCTCTGAGCTTTGACAACTTCAGGGATTGAACATGGCCCCCACGCTTTTCGCTTCGCGTAATGCGCTGCCCCCCGAGGGGGCTGTGCTTGCTTGGGGCGGCCCGGCGCGGCGCACTTTGCCCTCCCCGCGTATTTCCGTTGTGGCTGGGCTGCTGACGGCGTTTGCGATGCTGCACGGCGCGGCTTATGCCCAGTCGGTGGCGCTGGCCGGCATGATGGGCAGCAAGGCCCTGCTGGTGGTTGATGGCAGCACGCCAAAGTCTGTGGCGGCGGGTGAGACCCACCAGGGGGTCAAGGTCATTTCCACCTCAGGCGACCAGGCCGTCATAGAGCAATCCGGCAAACGCCACACCCTGCGGGTCGGCGACGCGCCGGTGAGCACGGGCGGGAGCGGCGCCTCTGCAGGCCGCGGCACCCGCATCATCCTGACGGAAAGCGGCGGCGGCCACTTCATGACCGCCGGGCAAATCAATGGCCGTGCCGTGCAATTCATGGTCGATACCGGTGCCACCAGTATTGCGATGAGCGTCGCAGACGCCGACCGCGCGGGCATCAACTACAAAAACGGGCAGCCGGTGCGCATCTCCACCGCCAACGGCAACACGCAGGGCTTTCGCATCCAGCTCAACTCCGTGCGCATCGGCGACGTGGAGGTGTACGACGTGGCGGCTGTGGTAACACCCGAGCCCATGCCCTACCTGCTGCTGGGCAACAGCTTTCTGACGCGCTTTCAGATGAAGCGGGAAAACAGCCAGATGACGCTGGACAAGCGGTACTAGACCTGTCCACACACAACCCACCGGCATTCACGCACCGGCGCAGTTGCGGTGCTATCGCGCCGTCTTGCCCGAGGAGCCCAGCTTGGACTCGGTGCCCTTGAGCAGCTTGCTGATGTTCTCGCGGTGGCGATACACGAGCAACGCGCTAATGGCGAACATGGCGACCAGGATGCCTTTGTCCACGTACCACGCAGTCCGGTCACCAAAGAGGTAGTACAGGGGCGCAAAGACTGCGGCGACCAGGGACGCCAGCGAGGAATAGCGCGAAAAATACGCCACGATCAGCCAGGTCGCAAGGGTTGCCAGGCCCAGCAGCCAGCTGATCCCGAGCAGCACACCCGCGGCCGTGGCCACGCCCTTGCCGCCCTTGAAGTGGAAAAACACCGGGTACAGGTGGCCGATAAAGGCCGCAAAGCCCACGGCCGCTACGGTGCCGTCGCCCAGGCCGTAGTCGCGACCCAGCCACCGGACCAGCATCACGGGCAGCCAGCCCTTCAAGCCATCAAGCAGCAAGGTGGCCACCGCCGCCACCTTGTTGCCGGAACGCAGCACGTTGGTCGCACCCGGATTTTTGCTGCCGTAGCTGCGGGGATCATGCAAGCCCATCACCTTGCTGACAATGACTGCAAAAGACAGCGAGCCGAGCAGGTAGGCCGCAAACGTTGCGCCGAGTGAGTATGCGTAAACCAATGTCTTGTCCTCTTGTTATTTGATTTGTCTGGTTATTCGTCTGATTATTCGTTAAGTGCGCACTGCACCGATTTTGCACCCAGCAGCGTAACGCACACCTGCGGATCGATGCCCACCAGGTAACCGCGCCGGCCCCCGTTGATGGCGATCCGCGGCAAAGCCAGAATGGTTTCCTCGATGTAGACAGGCATGGGCTTTCGCGTTCCGAAAGGCGAGGTACCGCCCACTAGGTAGCCGCTGTGGCGATTGGCCACTTCGGGTTTGCAGGGCTCGACCGATTTGGCGCCGATCTGGCGCGCAAGATTTTTGGTCGAGACCTTGCGGTTGCCATGCATCAACACCAGCAGGGGCTTGCCGTCCTGGTCCTGCATGACCAAAGTCTTGACGACGGTGAAGGGATCAAAACCCAGCACCTCGGCGCTGTGCTGGGCGCCGCCGTGCTCCAGGTACTCGTAAGGGTGCTCGGTGAAGTCGACCTTGCTGGTACTCAGGAAGTGCGTGGCCGGCGTTTCGCTGACGTGATTCTTAGCCCCCACGGTCGCTCACTCCGTGTAGCTCCCTGCCCCCCGAGGTAGCCGCCCGCCTGTGGCCCGGCAAAGCCGGTTCCACGGCTCGAACTTGCAATTCGCGGATCACAGGCGCTGAAACATGTGTGGAGCTCACAGCGCCGGGTCGCGCGTTTCCCAACGGATGTTGTCTATCTCGGCCAGCACGTCGGGCGTCAGCGTGATGCCCCAGGCGTCCAGGTCCTCGTCCAGTTGCGCGACCGAGGTCACGCCGATGATGGTGCTGGCGACCTGCCATTTGGTGTAGCAAAAGGCCAGCGCCAGCTGCGTCGGGGTCAGGCCATGCGCACGCGCCAGCGCGTTGTAGCGCCGCGCGGCTGCAAGCGCCTCCGGGCGGCCCCAGCGCTGCTTGCGCACCGACTCGAACCTGGCGATGCGCGCTTCCTTGGGCGCCTGCGGGCCTTCCGTGCCCGACTCGTCGTATTTGCCCGTCAGCAGGCCGAAGGCCAGCGGTGAATAAGCCAGCAGCGAAACACCCAGGCGGTGCATGGTTTCATCCAAGGCGTTTTCCACGGTGCGATTGACCAGGCAGAAAGGGTTCTGCACGGTCGCCACACGGGGCAGGCCGTGCTGTTCGGCCAGGCGCACGAACTCGTGCACGCCGTAAGGGGTTTCATTGGACAGGCCGATGGCGCGCACCTTGCCCGCCTTGACGAGACCGCCGAGCGCTTCCAGCTGCTGATGGATGGACGACACCGCCTTGTCCTTGGCCGGCTCGAAATACAGCATGCCGAAGGCCGGCACATGGCGGGCCGGCCAGTGGATCTGGTAGAGGTCAATCACATCGGTCTTCAGCCGCTTGAGGCTGTGATTGCAGGCCTGGGTGATATCCGCCGCGGTCAGGTCCGGGCTGCCCTCGCGAATCCAGGACATGCCGCGCGCCGGCCCCGCCACCTTGGTGGCCAGCACCAGCTTGCTGCGGGCCGCGGGATTTTTGGCGAACCAGTTGCCAATGATGGTTTCAGTGGCGCCAAAGGTCTCCGCCCGTGCCGGCACCGAGTACATCTCCGCCGTGTCCAGAAAGTTAATCCCGCGCTCAAAAGACCGGTCCAGGATGGCGTGCGCCGTGGCTTCATCTACCTGTTCGCCAAAAGTCATGGTGCCCATGCAAATGGGGGTGACCTGCAGATCGCTGGCGCCGAGTTGAACTTTATTCATGAGAATTTCAGTTGAAGAATGCGGAAGGCCCCCGGTTACCGGGAGCGCGAAGCCATCACCTGGTCTGCGATGACAGCACTCGAAAAACGGCTAGTTTAAGGCTTCAAGGCCTATCCGCCCGTGCCGAAGTCGCGCGCTTGTCTTACAAATCGTCACCTTTCAAAGGTCTACCATCGTCCTGCCAGCGCTCTGGTGCGCTGCCGAACCAATCAATATCCATGAGGAGCATTTACATGAACATGAACATGAACGTGAACAAACTAGCCATCACAGCCCTGACGTCCGCGGCACTCGCCATTGGCGGCCTCTCCGGTTGCGCCAACATGAGCGAAACCCAGCAGGACACGGCCAAGGGCGCGGGCATTGGCGCCTTGGCTGGCGCGGTGCTGGGCGCGGCAACCGGTGGTTCAAAAGGCGCGGCAACCGGTGCGGTGCTCGGCGGCGCCGTCGGCGCAGGTGGCGGCTATATCTGGTCCAAGAAAATGCAGGAACAAAAAGCTGCGATGGAAAAAGCCACGGCCGGCACCGGCGTAGCCGTCAGCCAGACCGCAGACAACCGCCTGAAGCTGGACATCCCCAGCGACGTGTCGTTTGACGTGGGCCGCGCCGCCATCAAGCCCAACTTCGCGCCTGTTCTCAATCATTTTGCGACCAGCCTGAACCAGAACGCGGTCACCACGGTGACCATCATCGGCCACACCGACAGCACTGGTTCTGACGCGATCAACAACCCGCTGTCCGTAGACCGCGCCAATGCAGCCCGCGATTACCTAGTGAGCCGCGGCGTGGCCCGCACCCGCATCGCAACCGATGGCCGCGGCTCCCGCGAGCCGGTTGCCGACAACAACACGCAGCAAGGCCGCGACAAAAACCGCCGTGTCGAGATCTATGTGGCCGAGCAGGTCGCAGCGAAATAAGGTACACCCCTATTGACGCTCACTGCGTGTAGCGCCCTTTCCCCTTGCAGGGGACGGCGCCTGCGGACTGGCGTAGCCAGATCCGCGGCGCCTGCCGGAACAAAAAAGCACTCCTTGGAGTGCTTTTTTTATGGCTGGATCAGGTTGATGACTGTGCCTTAAAGCGCTCTTCTTCCTGCAGGCGCAGCACGCGCCGTTGCACCTTGCCGGTGGTTGTCATCGGCAGGGCGTCAATGAATTCGATTTCCTTCGGGTACTCGTATGGGGCCAGCATGGATTTCACATGGGCCTGCAGCGTTGCCGTCATGTCCAGATCGAATTGCCCTGTAGCCTCTGAAAAACGATAGCGTTCAGCTACAAAATCAGGAGCAAGCACCACATAGGCCTTCACCACGGCGCCCCGCTCCCTGTCGGGCTTGGGCACCACCGCCGCATTGGCCACCGCCGGATGCTTGACCAGGCAGTTCTCGATTTCGCCGGGGCCGATGCGGTAGCCGGCCGCCTTGAAGACATCGTCGGCCCGGCCCTCGTACCAGAGGTAGCCCTCGGCGTCACGGCGGGCCAGATCGCCGGTGCGGCACCAGTCGCCGGTGAACTTGGCCTGTGTCGCAGCGTCCTTCTTCCAGTAGCCCAAGAAGAAAATCGGGTCGGGGTCGCCATGGATGTCATAACGGTTCACCGCAACATCGCCCGGCACGCCGACAGCGCACTCCTGCCCTTCATCATCAATCACCGCCACGCGGTGGCCGGGGTAGCCTTTACCCATGCTGCCGGGGCGCGCTGGCCAGCCAATGGCCCCCACGCTTGTCACTGCGTGTACTTCGCTGCCCCCCGAGTGGGCTATTTTTCCTAGGGGCGGCCCGTCGGAAAAATGTCCTCCAGCAAATCTGTTCATGCTGCAGTTGCCCACCACGTAATTGATTTCGGTCTGGCCAAACATTTCGTTGACCGTCACGCCCAGTTGCTCCTGGCAGTAGGCAAACACGGCATCGCCCACCGCTTCGCCCGCGCTCATCATGGCCTGCAGTTTCAGTTGGAAATGCTCGCGGGGCCGCGGGTAGGCCTTCATCATGGCCTTGAGTGCGGTCGGAAACAAAAAGGTGTGCGTCACACCCTCCCCTGCCATCAGCGTGAACGCCAGCTCCGGACTGAAGCGGCCGTTGAACGCGACGATGGGGCGGCCGAAATACAGGGTGGGGAGCAAGGCATCCATCAAGCCACCGGTCCAGGCCCAGTCCGCCGGGCTCCAGAAGACGGCGTCAGTCCCCGCGTTGGCCTTGCCATCAAATCCGAACCAGTTCTGGCTGCAAACAAAACCCGGCAGGTTGCCGATCAGCGCGCGGTGCGGCAGCAGCGCGCCCTTGGGCGGGCCGGTTGTGCCGCTGGTGTAGATCAGGATGGCCGCATCCTCCGCCTTTGTCCTGACGGCCGTGAAGGCTTGCTGCTGCGCCGCCAAAGCGGTCTCATAGTCAATATCGCCCTGGCCTTTTGCGGCGCCGGCTGCAACCACGGTGCGCAGTGCCGGGCACTGCGGCCTCACCGACTGGATGCTGGCGATGGCGCTTTCATCGCAGATGGCTACCACGGCCTCGCTGTCCTGCAAACGAAACTCCAGCGCATCGGGTCCAAACAACATGGACAGCGGCATGGCCACCGCCCCCATCTGGAACACCGCCATGTAGGCCACCGCGGTTTCAAAGCGCTGCGGCATCACGATGGCGACGCGGTCACCGCGCTGCACGCCCAGGCCCGCCAGCGCATGGCTGAGCGCGTCAGCCGCCTGCTGCAGCGCCTGGTAGGTATAAAAAGTGGTGCGAGCCCCCGTTTTATGCTCGCGTATAGCTATTTTTTTTGCAGCATTCCGCCCGTCGCTCCCGTCCCGGGCCCAGCGGCCACAGCAGGCTTCGGCGATGTTGAAGTGCTCAGGGACCTGCCAGCGAAAGCCGCTGTGCATGGCTGCGTAGTGGTCTGCCGCCGGGCCCGGCGGCCCTCCCGCGGGCTTGTCCCTGTTTTGACTGCGTTTCAACTCGGTCCTCCTTATGATGAGGACCCAATGTACAAAGAAAAACGTTCTTTCCGCAGCGAGTTTGTCCCTATACGCGGGCTCAGCTACCACGTCCAGGTCTGGCCAGCCGCAGCTGGCCCCGCCTCCGCCGCCACCCGCCCGCCGCTGGTGCTGGTGCATGGCTGGATGGACGTCGCGGCCTCCTACCAGTTCATGGTCGATGCCTTGTCAGACGCGTTTGCGCAGGGCCGCACGATTATTGCGCCCGACTGGCGCGGCTTCGGCCAGACTGGCTCAAGCACCTCGGTAGGCCGAACGGACAACTACTGGTTTGCCGACTACCTGGCCGACCTGGACTTTCTGCTGGACCACTATGCGGCCGGCCAGGCGGTGGACCTGGTGGGGCACAGCATGGGCGGCAATGTGGCCATGCTCTACGCCGGCGTGCGGCCGGCACGCATTCGCAAGCTCGTCAACCTCGAAGGGTTTGGCCTGCCGGCCAGCAAACCCAGCCAGGCCCCCGCGCGCTATGCGAAATGGATGGATGAGCTCAAAAGCCTGCACCGGGGCGAACTCGACCTGAAGGCCTACAACGACGTGGACGGCGTGGCGCGCCGGCTCATGCGGACCAACCCCCGGCTGACACCCGACAAGGCCGGCTGGCTGGCCAGCCATTGGGCCCGCCCCGACGCCAGCGGCAAATGGCGGATTCTGGGCGACGCTGCACACAAGATCACCAGCGCGCACCTGTACCGGCTGGATGAGGCGCTGGAGATATACCGGCAGATCAGCGCGCCCACGCTGGCCATTGAGGCGTCCGACGACTCCTTGGCCACCTGGTGGAAGAGCGCCTACACCCTGGCGCAGTACCACGAAAGGCTCAAGCAGATACCCCAGGCGCAGGTGGCCGTGGTTCAGGATGCGGGCCACATGCTGCACCATGACCAGCCCGAACAGCTGGCCAGGCTGATCGAGGATTTCCTGGGTTAAGGGCAACACGGTTCAGTCAAGGACCCGTGAAGCTCCCTCCCCCGCTGGGGGAGGGCTGGGGTGGGGGCCAGCGGCGACCAGCTAAGCGCGGCGGTCCACCCCCCTCGCCGTGAGCCCCCATCCCGGCCTTCCCCCAGCGGGGGAAGGAGACGATTGGCACTGCACGCGGCGTGCTCACTGAACCGTATTGCCTCTGGCCCCATACGGTTCAACACGGTTCAGTCAAGAACCCGTGAAGCTCCTTCGCGCTGGGGAAGGGCTGGGGTGGGGGCCAGTAGCGACCAGCTAAGCGCGGTGGCCCGACGCCCACACCGCGAGCCCCCATCCCGGCCTTCCCCCAGCGGGGGAAGGAGATGAGCGGCACTGCACGCGGTGTACTCACTGAACCGTATCGCCTCTGGCCCCAATACGGTTCAATGCGGTTCAATCAAAAACCCGTGAAACTCCCTCCCCTTCCGGGGGAGGGTTGGGGTGGGGGCCAGCGGCGACCAGGTCAACACGGCGGCCCGACGCCCACGCCGTGAGCCCCCATCCCGGCCTTCCCCCAGCGGGGGAAGGAGATGAGCGGCACTGCACGCGGTGTGCTAACTGAACCGTATTGGAGCGCGGGGGCTATCCTCGTGAGAAAATCACGAGTTAAGTGGCATAAATCGCCAGATCATTCGCCAGACCGCCCAATGGCCAAAAACGGCCAAACGGCCCACCCTTCAGGATTGAACACTCATGGACGCAGAACGCATCAACATCATCGGCAACCAGCTCGCAGACCTGAGCAACCGGGTAAACGAACTTCGGGGGTATCTTTGACTACCCTGCCAAAGAACGAAAACTGCACGAAGTCAACGCCGCGCTCGAAGACCCCAAGGTCTGGGACAACCCCAAGCGCGCGCAGGAACTAGGCCGGGAAAAGAAATCGCTTGAAGACGTGGTGCATGTCATCGACCGGCTCACGCAGGAACTGGCCGACAACACCGAGTTGTTCGAGATGTCCAAGGGCGAAGGCGACGAAGCCGGCATGCTGGCCATTGAAGGCGAAGCCGGCAAGGTGGCCACCGAAGTCGAAAAGATGGAATTCCGCCGGATGTTCAACAACCCGGCCGATCCGCTGCCCTGCTTTCTGGACATTCAGGCCGGCGCCGGCGGCACCGAAGCCTGTGACTGGGCCAGCATGCTGCTGCGCCAGTACCTCAAGTACGCCGAACGCAAGGGCTTCAAGACCACCATTGAAGACGAAACCGCGGGCGACACGGCCGGCATCAAGGGCGCCACCATCAAGATCGAGGGCGAATACGCTTTTGGCCTGCTGCGAACCGAAACCGGCGTGCACCGGCTGGTCCGCAAGTCACCGTTTGACTCCTCCGGCGGGCGCCACACCTCGTTTGCCTCGGTGTTTGTGTACCCCGAGATTGACGACTCGATCGAGATCGACATCAACCCCTCGGACGTGCGCACCGACACCTTCCGCGCCAGCGGCGCCGGCGGCCAGCACATCAACAAGACCGACTCGGCCGTGCGTTTGACGCACATCCCGACCGGTATCGTGGTGCAATGCCAGGACGGCCGCTCGCAGCACAGCAACCGCGACGTGGCCTGGAAGCGCCTGCGCTCGCGCCTGTATGACCACGAGATGCGCAAGCGTCAGGCCGAACAGCAAAAGCTCGAAGACAGCAAGACCGACGTGGGCTGGGGCCACCAGATCCGCAGCTATGTGCTGGACCAGAGCCGCATCAAGGACCTGCGCACCAATTACGAAACCTCGGCCACGCAAAAGGTGCTCGACGGCGACCTTGACCCGTTTATCGAAGCTTCCCTGAAGCAGGGCGTCTGACGACGGCCGCCGACGTTCATCACCAACAACAAACCATTTTTTCAGGAACCCGACATGCTGCAAATGCCAGATGACAGAGAAAACGGACAGATGCCCGCCGTGGTAGTTAACCGCGCCGACTATGTGGCGCCCGCTTACTGGATTGACACCGTCGACCTGTGTTTTGACCTCGACCCGGCCAAAACGCGCGTGCTCAACAAGATGAAGCTGCGCCGCAACCCGGATGTGCCGGCCCAGCCACTGAAGCTCGACGGCGAAGAGCTGAATCTCGCCCGCGTGCTGGTCAACGGGCAAGGCACGTCGTTCAGGATGGAAGGCAGCCGGCTGGTGCTGGACAACCTGCCCGATGACTTCGAGCTGGAGATCTTCACCACCACCTGCCCCGCCAAAAACACCAAGCTGATGGGTCTCTACGTCAGCAACGACTCGTTCTTCACACAGTGCGAGGCCGAAGGCTTCAGGCGCATCACCTACTTCCTGGACCGCCCGGATGTGATGGCGAGCTACAGCGTCACGCTGCGCGCCGACAAGGCCCTGTACCCCGTGCTGTTGTCCAACGGCAACCTGGTGGAGCAAGGCATGCTGGAAAACGGCACCAACGGCCCGCGCCATTTCGCCAAATGGGTGGACCCGCACAAAAAGCCGAGCTACCTGTTTGCACTGGTGGCCGGCCAACTGGTCAGCCGCGAGCAGCGCATCACCTCGCGCGCCGGCAAGGAACACACGCTGCAGGTCTATGTGCGCCCCGGCGACCTCGACAAGACCGAGCACGCGATGAACTCGCTGATGCACTCGGTGGCCTGGGACGAAGCCCGCTTTGGGCTGCCGCTGGACCTGGAACGGTTCATGATCGTGGCCACCAGCGACTTCAACATGGGCGCCATGGAAAACAAGGGCCTGAACATCTTCAACACCAAGTACGTGCTGGCGAATCAGGCGACGGCCACCGATACCGATTATTCGAACATCGAAAGCGTGGTGGGTCACGAGTACTTCCACAACTGGACCGGCAATCGCGTCACCTGCCGCGACTGGTTCCAGCTCAGCCTCAAGGAAGGCCTGACGGTATTCCGCGACCAGGAGTTCAGCCAGGACCTGTGCGGCGAGGCGTCGGCCCGTGCCGTCAAGCGCATTGAAGACGTGCGTGTGCTGCGCACCGCCCAGTTCCCGGAAGACGCGGGCCCGATGGCCCATCCGGTGCGGCCCGACAGCTATATCGAGATCAGCAACTTCTACACCGTCACCATCTACGAAAAAGGCGCCGAGGTCGTGCGCATGATGCAGACCCTGGTAGGCCGCGAAGGCTTTGCCAGGGGCATGACCCTGTACTTCGAGCGGCACGACGGCAAAGCCGTCACGTGTGACGACTTTGCGCAAGCCATTGCCGATGCCAACCCGGCGTCTGACCTGGCGCGCCTGTTGCCGCAGTTCAAGCGCTGGTACAGCCAGGCCGGCACACCGCGCGTGCATGCCCAGGGCGTGCATGACGCAGCCGCCCGCACCTACACCCTGACGCTGTCCCAAAGCTGCGCGCCGACCGCCGGCCAGGCGGTCAAGGAGCCGTTCGTCATTCCCGTGGGCCTGGGCCTGCTGGGCGCAGACGGCACCGACCTGCCCCTGCAACTGGCCCACGAAACCGCTGCCGCGGGAACATCACGCACCGTGGTGCTCACGCAAGCCAGTGAAACGCTGACCTTTGTGAATGTCGATGCCGAGCCCGTGCCGTCCATCCTGCGCGGCTTCACTGCCCCGGTGGTGCTGGAGTTCGACTACACCGACGCCCAGCTGCTGCACCTGCTGGCCCACGACAGCGACCCCTTCAACCGCTGGGAAGCCGGCCAGCGGCTGGCCGTCAGGCGCGCTACCAAATCAATCGCTGCCGTCGCCTATCCCGTGGGGGCTGCGCCGCTCGATGACGCCTATGTGGCGGCCATGCGCAGCGTGCTGCACCACCCCGGGCTGGATGCCGCGTTCAAGGAACTGGTGCTCACCCTGCCCTCGGAAAGCTACCTGGCCGAGCAGCTCGACGTGGTCGACCCGCAGCGCATCCACGCGGTGCGCGAGGCCATGCGCCAGCAGCTCGCCGTGGCACTGACCGGCGACTGGCAGCAAGTCTACGAAGCCAACCAGGGCACAGGCGCCTATACACCCGACCCCACCTCGTCAGGCCGCCGCGCGCTGGCGGGCATGGCCCTGTCCCAGCTCTGCCTGGCCGCGATGACCACCGGAGATACCGTGTGGCCCGGCAAGACGCTGCAGCGCTTCAAGGATGCGGGCAACATGACTGACCGCTTCAACGCACTGTCCGCCCTGGTCTCCAGCGGCCACCCGCTGGCGGCCCAGGCGCTGGCGAAGTTCCACGCCATGTTCAAGGACGAGGCACTCGTCATCGACAAATGGTTCGGCCTGCAGGCTGGCGCGCCAGACCGCAACGGCAACATCCTGCCGGCCGTCAGGCAGCTCATGAAGCACCCTGATTTCAGCCTGCGCAACCCCAACCGCGCCCGCAGTGTCATCAGCACCTACTGCCAGGCCAACCCGGCGGCCTTCCATCGCACGGACGCCGCCGGCTACGTGTTCTGGAGCGACCGCGTGATGGAACTCGACGCCATCAACCCCCAGGTGGCGGCCCGCTTGGCCCGTGCACTTGACCGCTGGAGCAAACTGGCCGAGCCTTACCGCAGCGCAGCGCGCGAAGCGATTGCCCGGGTCGCGGCCAAGACCGACCTGAGCAAGGACACGCTCGAAGTCGTCACGCGCGCACTGGCCGATTGAATATATGGCCCCCACGCTTGTCACTTCGTGTACTGCGCTGCCCCCCGAGGGGGCCGCTGCGCCTGCGGCCCGGCTAAGCCGGTTCCGCGGCCCCTGCTGGGTTAAGACATCACCTTTCGTTGATGTTGCCCCTGCGCTTTTCACTTCGTGTATTGCGCTGCACCCCGAGGGGCCCGCTGCGCCTGCGGCCCGGCGACAATTGATCTGATTTTCTAATTTCGAAGACTGGAGTTTCCAATGTCCCAAAGAATTTCCCTCACCCGCTACCTGGTTGAGCAGCAACGCAGGGAAGGTCACATTCCTTCCCAGTTGCGGCTGCTGCTTGAAGTGGTGGCCCGCGCCTGCAAAGGCATCAGCCAGGCCGTCAACAAAGGCGCACTGGGCGGCGTGCTCGGCACGGCCGGCAGTGAAAACGTGCAGGGCGAAGTCCAGAAAAAGCTCGACATCATCGCCAACGAAGTACTGATCGAAGCCAACGAATGGGGTGGCCACCTGGCCGCCATGGCCTCGGAAGAAATGGACAGCATCTATGCGGTGCCCAACCGTTACCCGCAAGGCGAATACCTGCTGCTGTTCGACCCGCTCGACGGCTCCAGCAACATCGACGTGAATGTCAGCATCGGCACCATCTTCAGCGTGCTGAAAAAGCCCGGTGATCATGCCGTTGTCGAAGAAAAAGACTTCCTGCAGCCGGGCAACAAACAGGTCGCCGCCGGCTACTGCGTCTATGGCCCCCAAACCACGCTGGTGCTGACCGTGGGCGACGGTGTGGCCATGTTCACGCTAGACCGCGAGCAGGGCTCCTTTGTGCTGATCGAGGAAAACGTGCGCATCCCCGAAGACACCAAGGAATTTGCCATCAACATGAGCAACATGCGTCACTGGGATGCGCCGGTGAAGCGCTACATCGACGAATGCCTGCAGGGCACCGAAGGCCCGCGCGGCAAGGACTTCAACATGCGCTGGGTCGCCTCCATGGTGGCCGACGTGCACCGCATCCTGAGCCGCGGCGGCATCTTCATGTACCCCTGGGACAAACGCGAACCCGAAAAGGCCGGCAAACTGCGCCTGATGTACGAAGCCAACCCCATGGGCTGGATCGTCGAGCAGGCCGGCGGCGCCGCCACCAACGGCAAACAGCGCATCCTGGACATCCAGCCCGGCAAGCTGCACGAGCGCGTCAGCGTCATCCTCGGGTCCAAAAATGAGGTAGAGCGGGTGACCGGCTATCACTCCGGGCTATAATTAGAGGCTGTAATTCATAAAACGCCGGTGTAGCTCAGTCGGTAGAGCAGCTCATTCGTAATGAGAAGGTCGGGTGTTCGATTCATCTCTCCGGCACCAAATCAGATAAAGGTTCATTGCTATTAATTTAGTAGTGAGCCTTTTTTTTGGTGCTCATGTAGCCACTATGTAGCCACCAGTACAGTTTTTTGTACCTTTTCGGCCAGCATCAGACGAAAAATACCCGCACGCGGCGGGCTCTCTTGGTTGGGGCAGTTACGTTTATCTCTGGTGGCTAACGCCCTGGTTTCAATAACCAGTGGACTTGCACTGCATGGGTTTTCGTCTTGGGTTTGCGCCCATGCTTGCCACGCAAGGCAGAGCCCCAAACATAAAGCAATATAGTTTTTCATCTCAGCTTTCTTTTAGGTATTTCAGCAATTTTTGCTGTGAATTCACTGCCTTCTACTTGCTCCGACGTAGACCGTCAATTAGGGTTTCTGCAGTAAAAAAGCCTCCTTGATCGGGAGGCTTTTTCTGCCTGCAAGTTGTCTCTGGTGGACAACATCCGGAATTACCCCGCCATTGTTCGCACTAAGTCCGCTTTTCTACGGCGCAAAACTTTAACGCGCGCTAAGAAACGGCTGTCGATTTGGCTATTCTCTTGGGCAACGGGGAACTGGCAGGTGCTATCGATATCTCCGGAGACTCTTCTCGTGTCGACGTTCATGCCATGGGTCTGGTTGGCATGGCGGTGTCGCAAGTTGAGCACCGCATGATTCTTGGGGCCGCCACTGGTGAGTTGGTGCACTTCCATTCTCGTCCTCGCCTACTTCACACCCCACGCTCCGCGCTGATTAGCTTGAAAGACGGACGAATTTGTGGTCTTAACCGCGTCGCTGTCGACTTGCTGCAATCCTCCTGGAAGGAACTTCTAGGTCGACCGATTGAAGAGATCTTCGGCGCGCACTGGTTAAAGCTGAAGAGTCGAGCGGGTTTGTTCAATGCTCCGTGCGGCGATCAATGGGCCGTCGCTGTGGAGTCCCGTCGACCACAAATCCATAGCCTTACCTCCGCATTTGCCGAGCCACGGCCCGCGAGCGGCGACGCGAGTCAGCTACCTGAGCCTTCTGTACTCGACGGACTGCATACCACAGCGCTTCGTGTGGTCGACGGTGGCTTGCCCCTTCTCGTCCGCGGCGAAACCGGCAGCGGGAAGGACTATTTCGTGCGCAGTCTTCACGCGAAGTCCCGGCGAGCTCAAGGGCCCCTTGTAGCCGTCAACTGCGCGGCACTGCCGGAGTCGCTGATCGAAGCAGAGTTGTTTGGCTATGAGGAAGGCGCGTTTACAGGCGCGCGGCGAAAGGGACTTCCGGGGAGACTGCGGGAGGCGCAGGGAGGTATTCTGTTCCTGGACGAAATTGGTGACATGCCACTCACGCTGCAAACGCGCCTCTTACGCGTGCTGGAAGATCGTCGCGTTCGACCTCTGGGATCTTCCCGTGATTCAAATTTGGATTTCGACCTCATCTGCGCCACGCACCACGACCTGTCAAAGTTGGTGCGTGAAGGTATGTTTCGCGAAGACCTTTTCTACCGGCTCCGTGGTTTCGAGGTCGCATTGCCTGCATTGCGTGAGCGATCGGATCGACGGTCATTGATCGCCAGCGTCTTTTCCGAAATTTCATCAGGCAAGAGCTTGAGATTATCGGAAGATGCGCTGGACCGGCTCTGCAATCACCGTTGGCCCGGAAATGTTCGGGAACTGGTGTCGGTACTGCGCAGCGCGGTCGTGCTCTCCGATGGACATGGCCCTATCCCGGGCGCAGTCGTAGCGAGGCTCTGTCCGGGTGGAGAGGAGGCGCAGGGCCGAGGATCACTTTCAGATGCGATAGAAGACCCTTCGCCATCATCTCTGGAGTCTTTGGCTCGAAACGCGATTAACCAAGCATTGACAAAGCACCAAGGCAATGTATCTCTCACCGCTGCAAGCTTGGGAGTGCATCGGAGCACCATCTATCGGCACCTGGCGATGCAACGGCAAGGCGGAACACGCATGCTCCAGTCATTCACTCCGCATTGACCGCTTTCGCCTCTTTGATGAGCCACTGACGAAATTGCTGGACAATCTCGCGCTCCATCGCGCCGCTCGGGCACACCACGTGATATGCGTAGGCGCAGTCAATCTGGTGGGTGTGTGCAACGGCCATTCGCCCTGACGCGCCTTTGCCTCGATATGTGCGGGGTGCTTCATGAGCTGCTGCAGCGCGTCCATACTTTCCCAGTAGTAAACCGTGGAAACAAGCCCGGACGGCGGGTTTTCCCATGCCTCTTCACCCAGGTAGCCCGGAATCGATTTAGCCACCCGCGCAATGACGGCGTCCAACGCATGGAACGCGTCATCGAACTGATGTTTCGCGAAGGTGAAAGTTGCCGTGTACATAGTGCCCCTCGGGCTTTCAATTTTAATAGCCATAGCGCTTAGCGCTTAGCGGACGCAGGCTCAGATGTATCTATGCTCAGATCAGCATCGCAGAGTGCGTGTGGCCGCTGATAGAGAAATCCTGCTTCGATCAGAGTTTTCCCACAAGTTTCGACCAAAAAGTCTGTTGCCTGTTGTCTATTTCGCAGAGCGCATCGGCAAGCTCGCCGTGGCCACGAGCTTTCAACGTATCGGCGGCGGCGCTGACATCGCGAGCCTCCCTGTTCTGGCTCAGTTTGAGCTTACCTACTAAGGCCGTGATTGCGATCTCGCCGCCGGCGCCCAAGCCCGTCGCAGGGTCGGCGCCTGCGGCCTTCGCTCCCCCCTCTACCCCTGGCCAGCGAAATCTGACATAGCGTTTCTCAGGTATTAGACCTTGTTTGAAGCAAACATAAAAGTCACTCGATTTGCCATATTCGTACTTTGACTACAGGCTGGTCATAATGAGAAATCAGCTTGTCGCATGGAGATCGCATGAAAAGATTTACACCCACAGAGGCATCTTTGTTGGATGTCAAATTCCTGCTGCTCTTTGAGCTGCTGTACACGACCGGCCGACTGAATCGTGCAGCTGATGAGTTAGGCCAGAGCCACCCAACAGTGAGTATCTGGCTCGCTCAGATGAGGGAAATCTTGCTAGACCCCTTGTTCGTGCGAACCCCAACGGGCATGCAGCCTACACCCCGCGCGGATGCACTCATTCCCAAAGTGCGTATTGCCTTGGAGTCCATACGCAGTATTTCAGACACCCCTCCGGAGTTCGATCCGGGGTCATCCACACGTGCGTTCAGAATATGCATGACAGATGCCAGTCTTGTGACCATCTTGCCTATATTGTTGGGCCATCTGCGCATGGTGGCCCCTGACGTGGAAGTGGAAGCCTTGCGCATCAGCCCAGATACACCAGGTTTTTTGCAATCCGGCCAAGCCGATCTCGCAGTGGGACTGCTGCCCAATCTTGAGTCTGGTTATTACCAGCAGGCCTTGTTCAAGCAAGAATGGGTTTGCCTTGCCAATCCCAAGCACTCGCGCATTTGTAAATCACTGAGTCTTGATGCTTACAAGAACGAGTCCCATATTGGGCTTGTGTACGGAACCGGTGAACAGCTACTGGAAGCTGCGCTCAAGCGCCACCGTGTCAACCGACGCGTAACCGTGAAGATGCCAACGTTCCTGGGGCTTCCGGCCATTATTTTGGGCTCAGAGTTGATTGCTACGGTCCCCAGTCTGATCGGTGGAACACTGGCTCGCGTCAATGGCTTGAACGTGTTTCCGTGCCCACTGCCTGTGAAGTCATTTGTTGTCAAACAGCATTGGCACGAGCGGTACCACCACGATCCCGGCAACCGTTGGCTTCGGGAAGTTTGCTCCTCACTTTTTACGGACAAGTGAAATCAACCAAACATTGCCTGACGCAATGTTGATGTTTAGGCATTTTGCATTTACGTAAAGACACCAGATTCCTAAACTTCACTCTTATCAGACCTGCTCCTTGAAGTGCAGGGAATAAGAGGAGACGAAATGCAAGTACTTTTGACAGGTAAAAGCGGGCGCGACACGGTTGCCCATTGCCAAGGCCGTTGAACCGAAAGCTTCGGCCATGACACACAAATATTCATTGGCGCACATGACGGCCTTGCCGTTGGCGCCACCAGAGTTCATCGCAACCGCTGCGAAGGCGGGTTACGACCTGGTTGGTTTGCGCATGCTCTCCCACGCCACTGGTATGTTGGCATATCCGCTGATGGACAACCCCAGCATGCTGCGGGAAACCATTGCGCTGCTTCAGCACACGGGTCTGAGCGTTTTTGACATTGAGATCGTTCGTCTGAATGCAGAGTTCGATGTCAATAAATTCATTCCGTTCCTATCCACCGGCGCGGAATTGGATGCCCGTGCTATTAAGGTGGCTGGGGACGATAGAGATGCTTCGCGTCTGGCGAATTCATTCGCGGTCTTTTGTGAAGCTGCTGGCCGCTTTGGCATGACCGCGAACATTGAGTTCATGCCCTGGACTGCGGTGACCAACCTGACGGATGCAGTGAACTTGGTGAAGGCAGCCGGTTCACCGGAACACGCCGGCATTCTGGTGGACGCAATACATTACGCCCGATCCAACACCACTTTGGAGCAAATCGCAGCTATCCCCCGAAAGTGGCTGAATTACGCAAAATTCGGTGACGTAGACAGCAAACCAGACAGTATGGACGAGATCCAGCGCCAGGCACGTTACAAACGCTTATTGCCTGGAGAAGGCAGCATCGATTTGTTCGGCATGTTGCAAGCATTGCCGAGTGATTTGCCTCTGTCGGTAGAGGTTTGGGACGAAAGACGCGCATCTGTGATGGGCTTGCCTGAATGGGTAAAGCGCGCGCTGGAGACCACCGAAGAAGTGGTCACCCACAGCGGTGAGTTTCATCAACCCGAGGCGAAAACGCCCTCATTTCAACTTTAACAAGTGGAGACATAATGTTCAAATTTTCAACTTTCGCGGGTCGCCGTACCCTGGTTAACTTGACAGCCATTGCGGCCGTCGCCACCTCCCTGTTGAGCCCCTTTGCAGCCAACGCGGAAATCCGCGAGCACAAGATCAAGTTTGCATTCGTCACTGCACCCGATACCGGCAAACTCAACGGTGCAGACAAATTTGCTGAGATCGTGAAGAAAAAGAGTGGCGGAAAGATCAATATTCAACTTTTTCCCGGGGGCTCTTTGGGTGGCGACGTCCAAATGATCTCCGCCATGCAAGGCGGTATTCTGGACATGGGTGTCATGGGCACCAATGCGCTGGTGGGTGTGTCCAAGGACTTTGCCTTGTTTGACTTCCCTTACATGTTCGACAACGACAAGGAAGCCTCCGCTGTGATTGACGGCCCGGTCGGCAAGCAACTCTTTGACCAGCTCGCGGCGACAAAGGGCATCGTTGGCATGCCCATCTCTGCATTCGGCTTTCGCCACCTGCATAACAGCAAACGCCCTATCGAAAAGGCCGAGGATGTTGCGGGTCTCAAGTTGCGCGTGATTCAAAGCCCCATGTATGTGGACCTGATGGGTGCCATGGGTGCCAACCCCGTCGCCATGTCTTTCACCGAGGTGTACAACGCGATGGAGCAGAAGGCGATTGACGGCATGACCAACACCGCCCTGATTGCCAACAGTATGAAGGCGTATGAAGTGCAAAAATACATGTCACTCACCCGCCACATGTACAACTACATCACGCTGCTGATCAGCAAGAAGACGTGGGACAAGTTCAATGACGAAGAAAAGGCGCTGATTACTTCCGCTGCAAACGAGACCAAGGAATTTCAGCGCAAACAGCTGGTGGAATTGACCGCGCAAGCACTGGCCGATCTCAAAAAGAACGGCATGGTGGTGAATGAAGTGCCTGCAGCCGAAATCGCCAAGCTGCGTGCCAAAGCCGCTCCCGTGATCGAAAAGTTCGGCAAGGAATTGAGCCCCGGCCTCGTCCAGCAGGCCAATGCAGCAGTCGCTGCCATGCGCAAGTAAAAGCGCTTGGGGCTTGGCCTGGCGGTCCTCTGACGGAGGGCTTGCCGGGTATCCGCTGATCTGGCGGTATGTGCGCGCTATGCAGGCTCGTACCTTTCCATTTTCATAAATCCCCTTTTTTAGGATTTATCCATGTTGAGCAAATTCATTGACCACTATTGCCGGGTCATTCGCTTCGTCATGGTGGTTCTCCTGGCCATCATGTTCGTTCTGGTTGCGGGCAATGTATTGCTCCGTTACGGTTTCAATTCAGGTGTTACGGTGTCCGAAGAGTTGTCACGCTGGCTCTTTGTGTGGGTGGTCTTTCTGGGTGCCATCGTCGCCATGCGAGACGGCGCGCATCTGGGGACAGACACTTTGGTTGTACGACTACCCCTTGCCGGAAAAAAGTTCTGCTTCGTGGTCGCCAACATCCTGATGCTATTGGTGTGTTGGCTTCTCGCCCGGGGTGCCTGGGACCAAATGGTTGTCAACCGCGATACGACCAGCCCCGTGATGGGTGTCTCGGTCAGCATCTTTTACACGAGCGGACTGGTTTTGGCTGTCTCTGGTTCATTGGTTTTGGTGAACCAACTGTGGAGACTGATCTCGGGACAGATTCAGGAAAGTGAGCTGATTGGCATTCGCGAGTCAGAAGAAGAAGAAATCGATTTACCTGCGCCCCTGAAATAGACCCGAGGAACACAAGATGACTATCGCGATATTTTTGGGCTCATTGCTCGCTGCCATGGCACTTGGTGTGCCTATTGCCTTCTCATTGCTATTGTGTGGCGCTGCACTCATGTGGCAGATGGACATGATGGATGCCCAGATTCTGGCGCAAAACGTGATGGAGGGTGCCAATAGCTTTCCCCTGCTGGCCGTTCCCTTCTTCATGCTGGCGGGCGAAGTGATGAATACCGGCGGTCTATCAAGGCGGATTGTGGACTTTGCAATGGCCTTGATCGGCCATGTGCGTGGAGGACTGGGCTATGTGACGATTGTTGCCGCCTGCTTGCTTTCTGCCTTGTCGGGCTCTGCTGTTGCAGATGCTGCAGCCCTGACCGCATTACTCCTGCCCATGATGGTCAAGGCCGGACACGACAAGGCCCGTTGCGGCGGTCTGATTGCCGCATGTGGTGTCATTGGTCCCGTCATTCCACCGTCAATCGGCTTTGTGATTTTCGGAGTAGCGGCCAACGTGTCGATCAGCAAATTGTTCCTGGCGGGCATCTTCCCCGGCATTTTGCTGGCCGTGGGTTTGTGGGCAACCTGGTGGTGGCTGACGCGCAAGGAAGACTTGTCTCCGCCGCCCCGCCGCTCCCTGGCTGAAGTAATGCAATCCATGAAGAGAGCAGGTTGGGCGCTGATGCTGCCGCTCATCATTTTGGTTGGCTTACGCATGGGTGTATTTACCCCTACAGAGGCGGCTGTTGTTGCAGCGGCATATGCGCTCTTTGTGGCTGGCGTGGTGTACCGCGAACTGGACTTGCGGAAGTTGTACGGCATTTTTGAGCGTGCCGCAATGACAACAGCCGTCGTGATGTTCCTGGTGGCCGCTGCCATGGTGTCGGCATGGCTAATCACCATTGCGGATCTTCCGGGTCAGGTGGTGAGTTTGTTGCAACCCTTGCTGGACAATCCGAAGCTGCTGATGATGGCCATCATGGTGTTGTGCATGGTGGTGGGTACCGCTATGGACATGACCCCCACCATCTTGATCTTGACGCCGGTGTTGATGCCTTTGGTCAAGGCAGCCGGAATTGACCCTGTCTATTTTGGTGTGCTCTTCATCATCAACAACTCGATTGGGCTCGTAACGCCACCGGTCGGTACGGTTCTCAATGTGGTGGCTGGCGTGGGCCGGATGCGCATGGATGAAGTGACACGGGGTGTACTGCCATTCATGGCGGTGCAGTTTCTGATCATGTTCCTGATGGTGCTTTTCCCGCAGTTGGTTATGGTCCCGGCGCGCTGGTTGTACGGTTGATCTGCAATCGCTTTAGCCCCTGACCTCGGTACGACGGCTGCGTCCAGGGGTTTTTTCTATCCGTCTGAACTTCGACATGACTTTTACGTGAGAAAACCCAATGACAAACTCTCATTCAATGAAACCTGAAACCGCGATCATCACCGGTGGTGTACGTGGCCTGGGCCTGGGCATTGCCAAGCGTCTGGCTGCAGACGGACGTCGCGTCATCCTGTGGGATGTGGACGTGAGCGACTTTGATGCCAAGGTGACAGGCTTCGAGCCTCTGCTGCTTCAAAAAGTCAATGTGGCGGACCTGGGTTCCGTTGCCGCGGCCTTTGAGGAAACCGTGGCTGCTGCCGGAACTATTCAAACTCTGGTGAACAACGCCGGCATCAACGGCCCCATCCACCCCACTTGGGAATATCCAGTGGACCAATGGCAACGCGTGATTGAGATCAACCTCATTGGGGTGTTCAATTGCTGTCGTACCGTCATTCCGCATTTGCGCGCTAACGGCTATGGCCGTATCGTCAATGTGGCTTCTATCGCCGGCAAAGAGGGCAACCCCGGTGGCAGCGCTTATGCGGCGTCCAAGGGCGGTGTGATCGCCTATACAAAGTCCATCGCAAAAGAACTGGCTCAGGATGGCGTATTGGCTAACTGCATCGCGCCGACCATGGCCGAGACCGACCTGTTGAAGCAAATGACACCCGAGTTCATTGCTTCCATCAAGGCCAAAATCCCCATGGGCCGTTTCCTGATGATTGAGGAAGTGGCTGCCATGGTGGCCTGGATTTCTAGTCCGGAATGCAGCTTCACCACCGGTTTTACTTTCGACCTGACCGGCGGACGCGCAACTTACTAAGGAGATGCTCCTCGTAGCATCAATGCCATGATTAAAACCCAACCGCTCTCCACCATTTCTCTAGCCAACCTGACCATTGGCCGCACGCCCCAAACCGAACTGATCGAAGCTGCCGCCGCGGCGGGTTTTGGCAAGGTCGGCATGCTACTGATGACTGCCACTGCTCAGCCTCTTCAATACGAAGTCATTGGGCAACCCCAGGTCATTCGTGAAGTCAAGGCCGCGCTGAAGGACACGGGCGTGCGGGTGTTCGACATCGAGGCCTTTGTGATTTCGCCGCAAACCGATCTGGAGCGTTTCAAGCCTGCGTTGGAACTTGGTGCTGAGTTGGGTGCAAGCCATATCAGTTCCATTGGCACGGAGTTCTCATCGTCTGCCACCTTCCTGTCGATTGAGCATCGTGTGGATCTCTTTGGTCGCTTGTGCGATCAGGCTGCACAGTTCGGGCTTACGGTTGGGGTGGAGTTCATGCTGTACCGCGACATCCGCACCTGGCAAGAGGCAATGCAATTGGTGGAAGCAGCAGGGCGTACCAACGCAGGCCTGATTCTGGATTTGCTGCACTTCCATCGTGCAGGTGCCAGCGCTGCCGATCTGGCAAATATCCCGGCGAACCGTTTTGCCTATGCCCAGCTGTGTGATTGCGTAAGCACATCTCCTGCTTTGGAAGGACTTCCTGTGGAAGCACGTACATCCCGTCTGCACATGGGCGACGGCGTCATTTCCTTGAATGCCATCCTGGACCAACTGCCTCAAGACCTGCAATTGGTTGTTGAAACGCCGATTGCTGCCGAAGCCACGCTTTCCACTTTAGAACGCGCCAAGTCAGCTGCTGCAAGGTCGCAGGCATTCTTTCAAGCACGAAGCGCTTCATCAATATGAGTAGCGCAAACCCCGTCCAGTGCGACCTACTGGTCGTAGGTTCCGGTGCATCAGGCCTGGCAGCCGCAGTAACTGCAGCATGGCATGGACTGAAAGTAGTGGTCGTTGAGAAGGACGATGTACTGGGTGGCGCCAGTGCTTGGTCGGGCGGTTGGATGTGGGTGCCTGGCAATCCCTTGGCCAAACGGGCCGGTATCAACGAAGACCCGCAGCAACCCCGCACTTACCTCAAAAGCCAGCTGGGCAACCGCTACAACCCTGAACGTGTGGATGCGTTTCTGGACAACTGCCCGCACATGGTCGCGTTCTTTGACCAGCATACGGCCCTGAAGTTTGTGGATGGTAACTCCATTCCCGACATGCACGGCAACATTCCCGGTGCGGCCACGGGCGGCCACCAGGTGATTGCTGCGCCTTACGATGGCCGCGAAGTGGGGACGCTGATGAAGCGTTTGCGCAAGACCATGCGTGAAACCGCATTTATGGGCATGCCCATCATGGCAGGGCTTGACCTCATGGCATTCTTGAGCGTGACCCGCTCGTTCAAATCGTTCTGGCATGTGTGCAAGCGCTTCACGCGCCATCTGCTGGATCTGGCTGTGCATGGGCGTGCCATGCAACTGGTCAACGGCGTAGCATTGATTGCACGTCTGGCCAAGTCAGCAGAAAAGTTAGGCGTGACGCTCATGGAGTCCGCACCGGCCACGCGGCTCATTCTGGAAAACGGAGCTGTTCGTGGCGCGGTGGTGAGTACGGGAAATGGCGAAGTCGAAATACGTGCCACACGTGGTGTGGTGCTGGCTGCCGGTGGCTTCCCCAATGATGTGAACCGTCGCAAGGAATTGTTTCCACGCACCCCCACAGGCACCGAGCATCTGGCCCTCCCACCCACAAGCTGCAATGGCGAAGGCATCAGTCTGGGTGAATCAGCAGGCGGTTGCCTGGAGAAAGATGTCGCTTCACCTGCAGCTTGGGCGCCAGTGTCCAGGGTGTTGCATTCCGATGGCAGTGTTGGTCATTTTCCTCACATCATCGATCGCGGCAAACCCGGTGTGATCGGAGTGCTTTCCAATGGAAAGCGCTTTGTGAATGAAGCTGATGGTTATTACGACTACACCTCGGCCTTGGTTGCGGCAGCACCGCAGGGTGAAGAGGTTGCATCCTGGTTGATTTGCGACCACGGCTTCCAGCGCCGTTACGGTCTGGGTTACTCGCGGCCTTTCCCGGTTCCTGTCGGGCCGCATGTTCGCAGTGGCTACCTCACGCGAGCAGATTCCATCGCGGAATTGGCGAAGGCTTGTGGCATCAGCGTGGAAGGGCTAACTCATACGGTCAAAGTATTTAACGACAATGCTCACCGTGGGGAAGATCCTGAATTCGGTCGTGGTACCACCCCCTTTAACCGCAAGCAGGGTGACCCCATGTACCCCGGACCGAACCCCTGTGTGGCCCCCATTGAAAATGGGCCTTTCTACGCGGTGAAGGTAATGCCGGGAAGCTTTGGAACCTTTGCAGGTTTGAAGACCAATGGCAACGCACAGGTGCTGGACAGCTCCAATGCGCCGATCACAGGCCTTTACGCCGTGGGCACGGACATGGCCAGTGTGATGGGGGGCTACTACCCGTCCGGTGGCATCAATTTGGGACCCGCCTTGACCTTCGGATATGTAGCAGCGCGCCACGCTGCAGGTGCCCAAAGTTACGAATGCTGAGTCACAACCCGATTGCTCTCCAATGAGCTATGACAGCTATATGAAAGGCGACATCTGGCCCAGTGCGCGTCGAACCCACGAACAAGATGCACAAGGCTCGATAGCCGAAGGCGACTCTCAGCTTGAGGAAATTGTGTGCGCTGCGTCGAATACATTATTCATCGACTTCGGCCTCCATCTCGACTTCGACCTCGGTTTCGATCTGCGTTTGCAGTTCGATGACGGCGGTCCGCAGCGGGTCGTAAATACTGATTTCCTGACCAACTATTTCAAATGTGACGGTGAGCGCGTAGCGTGCCGTCGTGTCGGAGTCACGGCTCCAACCTTGGTGTCCGCGGACCGCGAGGCGCGCGCGTGGCGCACGGCGCATGACTGGAAAACTACCGAATCCCCTGATCTGGATACGGCTATGTCGATGGAGTCAGAAGCACCGGAGAGGATTTCAAAAAGTGTTACTGGGGTCACCCCTAGCTTTGCAGCTGTTTCGACAAAGCTGCGATCACCCACGTATTCCTTGAGCACTTCTCCAGGATGGGGAGGGAGGTACATACGTGTCACCTTTTGTGGTCTTCAGTTTCACAGGAACTTCGATCTCAACCTGGCGAGCACTACAAAATGATGATGGGCGACGCCTACATCGAATTGCCTGCCCTGGAGATCGCTGCATGAATTCGCGGCCGTTGAACATGCCCGAGTGCGCATTCCATTGGAAACTGCCCGCCGATCAGAAACCTTGAATGACCGGAGTCAGTCTGGAACGGTTCCGTTTTGCAGCGGTTGCTGCCGTTCACCAAAGGCCGCTCTGGAGAGAGTCAATTCTCTCAGTGCAATTGCCTGTCATGGCAACCAGTTTCGTGCCCAAGCAGTCGGTGGAGGGTAGCTGAATTACGGCACGCATCGGCTAATAGATAGCAGCCCAGTCGTCGAATTACCCGAAAGCCGTTGTTAGCGTAGCCAAGACGATCCAGCGGGATGACTGGCGTCACCAGCCAGATTATCTTGGCACGATGTCCGCAATTACCGATGCCAAGGTGCGTATTCCCTGCTCAATCTGATCGGTTGTCAGACTGGCATAACCCAGGATCAAACCGGCTGGTCGAGCTTGCACGGGCGAATCCGGGTTGGCAAACAGCGGCGTCACCGGGTAGACGCCAACGTCCTTTTCGCGGGCTGCGGTCACTAGCGCGGGCTCGTCTTGAGACCGCAGGAATGGCAGCCACAGCACCAGATGCAGTCCAGCCGCCGTACCACTGACCCGGACGTCACCCGGAAGGTGGCGCGCAATGGCGTCCAGCAAGGCCGTGCGGCGACGATCGTTCTCCCGTCGCATGCGCCGCACATGGCGCTCGTAGGCACCGCTGTCAATCAGTGACGCCAGCACACGCTGCTCCAGTACGGGCGCATGGCGGTCGGCCAGTCGCTTGGCTTGCCGGAACACCGGCACAAGCTCGGGGGGCAGCACCAGGTAGCCAAGTCGAAGTTGCGGGGACAGCGCCTTGGAAAAAGTGCCGATGTAGATCACGCGGCCGTCGGTGTCGATCGACTGCAGCGCGTCGATCGGGCGCTGGCCATAACGGAACTCGCCGTCGTAGTCGTCTTCGACGATCCAGGTGTCGTGGCGCCCGGCCCATTGCAGCAGGTCCAGGCGCCGTCCGATGGGCAACACCCCTCCCAGTGGAAACTGGTGTGATGGCGTCACGTACGCCAGGCGGACACGTTCGTCCTGGGAAAGGATGGCGGTATCCAGGCCATGCTCGTCCACCGGCGTGCTCAAGCACCTCGCGCCAGTTGCCTCAAAGCAGCGCCTTGCCATCAGGTAGCCGGGATCTTCAAAGACAAATGCATCACCGGCATCGAGCAGCAGCCGTGCGCACAGGTCGATGGCCTGCTGCGATCCGTGCACCACCAGGATCTGCTCGGCCTCACAGGCCAGTCCCCGGGTACGCCGCAAATAGCCCTGGAGGGCGCGCCTGAGCAAGGCGTCACCTTCGGGCGGGACGTAGTAGAGGCTATTTTGCTGACGCAGCAGTTCGGCCTGGTAGGCACGCCGCCAGACCAGGGTCGGAAAGTCCCGGGAAGCCACCGCGCCGTACAGGAAGTCGAAGCGGACCGGTTCGGCGTCAGGCAATGCCGGCATGCCGATTCCCGTCAGGCGGCGCCCAAACTCGGACAGGGATGGCGCACGCTTAACGCGTCGGCTTGCGTTGGTTGCGGGTGGTGCGGGCGCAGCCAGCGGGCTGGCCACCCGGGCAACCCGCCCCATGGTGGTGACAAGGAAACCCTCGGCCACCAGTTGCTCGTACGCAGCGGTGACGGTGGTGCGCGACACCGCCAACTCGGCTGCCAAGGATCTCGTGGATGGCGCGCGTGCGCCCGGGACTAGCGTGCCGTCGGCAATCTGAGTGCGCAGCAGGTCGTAGATGCGGCGTCCGGCCCCGGTGGCGCCGGGGTGGTAGTCGGTTGGCTTGTGAGACTGGACCATAAATAATTACAAAAACTGGACCTTCTAATTGTGCCGGTTGTGAGCGATAGTGAAAAGGATTACGACATCACTCATTCACTCATTCACGATGTACATCCCTGACCACTTTGCTGAAACCCGACTTGGCGAACTCGGTCGCATCATCCGCGAGCACCCGCTGGGCATGCTCGTCACACAAGGGAGCGCCGGACTGGATGCTGACCACATCCCGTTCGAGTTCGATGCTGGCGTGGGAACGCCTGGCATTCTTTCGGCCCATGTGGCCCGTGCCAACACGCTGTGGCAGCGCTGCCCCACGGGCACTGCGGTCATGGTCGTGTTTCGCGGTGCCGAGGCCTACATCTCGCCCAGCTGGTACCCGAGCAAGCACGAAGCGCATCGCCAGGTGCCGACCTGGAACTACGAGGTCGTTCACGCGCATGGCACGATCACCATCCATGAGGACGAGCGCTTCGTTCGCCGCATCGTCGCGCGCCTGACACGCCAGCACGAGGCGGCCGAACCCAAGCCCTGGAAGATGGGGGACTCCGCGCCCGAGTACATCGACACGCTGCTGCGTAACATCGTGGGCATCGAGATCGCACTCACTTCACTGGTGGGCAAGGTCAAACTCAGCCAGAACAAAGATGCGCGTGATCGCCTCAATGCCGCCGATACCCTTGAGGCACGGGGGCGCAGCGAAATGGCACAGGCCATGCGCAAAGCCGGGTGACCCACAGACGACCATTCCTCCCCCGCAGATATATGTACACAGCCACCTTCACATTCGCAAAACGCGAGTTCGATGATGAGTTCCACGCCATGGACCATGCCATTGCCCAGATTGCGAAATCAATCGCCGGCTACCTGGGCGATGAGTGCTGGGAGAACCCTCTAACCGGGCTCATCTCCAATGTGTACTACTGGGAGACCATGGATGCACTTCAGGCGCTGGTGAAACATCCGACGCACATTGCCGCGAAGCAGCGGCAGGCGCAGTGGCTCAATGGCTATCAGGTCGTCATCGCCCAGGTGGTCAGCGCCTACGGGGACGGGGGCATTGCGCATCCGCTCGCCCACCTGACGTTACCCAAGCAGAGGCAGCCCCTCCGGAGTCATTGATACCCGTGCATGACAGGCGCATTCGTGGCGCTACAAGACCCAACCACGCAAAAACACCAACACCATGTCATTCATCCCCTTTCTGATTGCCGCCGTTGTCCTTGCCATCACCCCCGGCCCGGGTATCGCCTACGTCGTTGCGCGTACGGTCGCGGGTGGTCGCTCGGAAGGCCTGGCTTCATGCTTGGGCACTGGCCTGGGTGGCTTGCTCCACGTGCTCGCGGCGGCGCTCGGCCTGTCGCTGGTCATTGCCCAGTCCGCTGTTGCGTTCAACTTGCTCAAGTACATCGGTGCGGCCTATCTGGTGTACATGGGCATTCGCATGTTGCTGCGCTCGGAACAGCCGATCACGGTCGAAGCCGTGGCGGCGTCTCAAGGTGCGCGTCGCGCCCTTGTCGAGGGGGTGGTAGTCGAGGTATTGAATGTCAAGACTGCGCTGTTCTTTCTGGCCTTCTTGCCCCAATTTGTCTCGCCGAGCGAGCCCCTGGTACAGCAATTGGGGTTGCTTGGATGCATCTGCGTTTTTCTCAACACGCTCGTTGATGTTGTGATGGTCTTTGCTGCCCATCGCTTGCTCAAGTCAGCTGCTGCCCGGGCCGCACGCGCTCGCCTGATGACCCGTATTGCGGGCATCACGATGCTGGGTTTGGGGTTTTTCCTGACGCTGGCTCGACGTGAAGCATAAAGACGGTCAGCAACTTAAACTGGTATTGACCGGTCGGAAAAGAGGCAGCACAGCACTGGAGAACTTGGTTGAGCCCACGCTCGCTTTGGAACGCAGCTACGCAAATTCGGATCCTGGTCGGTGGCCGGGGTCGCTTTGACGGAGCTTTTGCCACATTGCTGACGGTGTTACCGTTGAATGAACGACAGCTTTGGAGGATGCAGATTGCGAATTGCTACTTCGGCTATAGACTGCTATGCAACGCTCTCCATAGCAGTCTGTACTTGGCATTCAAGCGAAATCTTGCATAACACCCCGGCCACTGACTCTTGAAGACTGAATGCCGACATAGGTTTGCTCAAGTTGCTCGCGCCATCCCCGACGTCGACATCGGCAGGTTGGGTGTCGGCAATGTGGAGTTGATTTCGATGAATGCTGCACCGGCGCCTAGCCATCAGCGGGTACTGAGCACCACTCGTCTGACCGTCCGGTGTCGGGTCGAAAGCAGTCCAGAGGTCTGAAACTATCGGGCTTCTGGCTCAGAATGCCTGAATTTTGTCGATGCCCGCAGTCTCAATGCGCGGCGCGATATCCAACATGATCAATGCGCAGGCATCAACGTGGTCTTCGCCCACGGCGACCAGGCTGGCACCTCCATCCATGGACGCGCCGACGAGTATCGGACGCCGTTTTCCGATAGCCGCGATAACGAATTCCAGATCCCGGACCGTGACATCCTGTCCGTACAATCCATCGGGCGCCCAATCCGAATCGCAATCGCCACGAGCATCGAAGGCAACGGCGAAATACCCTGCTGCGCCGAGCATTTCTCAGGTGCTTTTCCAAGTATGCCGGGCTTGGCCGCCGCCATGTTGAAGCAGCACCAGCGGGCCATCAGGGTCGCCTCATGAGTCACCTGCAATGCCGACGCCGCCCACACCTTGCCAGACGTGCATCGGCTCCGGGTGTGCCTGCTGTCATGGTGTTGCTCGATGGTTCATCGATTGTTTGCTACGACACTAACCGGACAGAAGGAGTGCTTGGTCAAAGTCGCGCCTTTCATGGTCCGATTGCCAGTCTTGCAACGCGCATAGTCGTCGCAAGACGCTGCAATCTAAAGCGCAGCCACCAGCTCCGGCACCGCCGTGAACAAATCGGCCTCCAGCCCGTAATCGGCGACGCTGAAGATCGGCGCTTCCGGGTCTTTGTTGATGGCCACGATGACCTTGCTGTCCTTCATGCCGGCCAGGTGCTGGATGGCGCCCGAGATGCCGCAGGCAATGTAAAGCTGCGGCGCCACGATCTTGCCGGTCTGGCCAACTTGCCAGTCGTTGGGCGCATAACCGGCGTCGACGGCGGCGCGACTGGCACCGAGTGCGGCACCCAGCTTGTCGGCCAGCGGCATCATGATCTCGTTGAATTTCTCGGCCGAGCCCAGCGCGCGGCCACCCGAGACGATGATCTTGGCGGCGGTCAACTCGGGCCGGTCGCTCTTGGCGATTTCGCTGCCGACAAAGCTCGACTTGCCGCTGTCGGCGACACCGGCCAGGGTTTCCACGCTGGCGCTTCCCCCGCTGGCGGCGGCCGCATCAAAGCCGGTGGTGCGCACGGTGATGACCTTGGTCGCATCCAGGCTTTGCACAATCGCAATCGCGTTGCCGGCGTAGATCGGGCGCTCAAAGGTGTCCACCGCATCGACCTTGGTGATGTCGGAAATCTGCGCCACGTCCAGCAGCGCCGCCACGCGCGGGGCAATGTTCTTGCCCGAGGCGGTGGCAGGAAACAGGATGTGCGAGTAGCTGGCAGCCCCATTTCCACATAAGGCCAGCACCTGGGCCGCCATGTTTTCGGCAAGGCCATGCTCAAAGTGCACCCCATCGACATGGATGACTTTGGCCACGCCGGCGATGTTGGCGGCAGCCTGGGCGGCGGCGGCGTCCTTGCCGGCGACCAGCACATGCACCTCACCACCACACTGGGCGGCAGCGGTCACGGTGTTGAGGGTGGCGGGCTTGATGACGTTATTGTCGTGTTCGGCTACTACGAGTACAGCAAGTGCGGTCATGTCAATTCCTTAGATTACTTTGGCTTCGTTCTTGAGCTTGTCGACCAGGGCGGCGACATCGGCCACCTTGACACCGGCGCTGCGCTTGGGCGGCTCGCTGACCTTGAGGGTTTTGAGGCGCGGCTTGACATCGACACCGAGGTCTTCGGGCTTGAAGTTGTCCAGCTGCTTTTTCTTGGCCTTCATGATGTTGGGCAAGGTGACATAACGCGGCTCGTTGAGGCGCAGGTCGGTGGTGATGATGGCCGGCAAGGTGAGGGACAGGGTTTCCATGCCGCCATCGACTTCGCGCATGACGACGGCCTTGCCGTCGGCCACGTCGACCTTGGAGGCAAAGGTGGCCTGTGGCCAACCCAGCAGGGCGGCGAGCATCTGGCCGGTCTGGTTGCAGTCGTCGTCGATGGCCTGTTTACCCAGAATCACCAGTTGCGGCTGCTCTTTGTCGACCAGGGCTTTGAGCAGCTTGGCCACGGCCAGCGGCTGCAGTTCTTCGGCGGTTTCGACCAGGATGGCGCGATCGGCGCCAATCGCCATGGCGGTGCGCAGGGTTTCCTGGCACTGCAGCACGCCGCAGCTGACGGCGATGACTTCGGTCACCGCGCCTTTTTCCTTCAGGCGTGTCGCCTCTTCGACGGCGATCTCGTCAAAGGGGTTCATGCTCATCTTGACATTGGCGATATCGACGCCGCTGCCGTCGGATTTGACGCGGACTTTGACGTTGAAGTCGACGACTCGCTTGACGGGTACAAACATTTTCATAAAGTTCAAAATTAGAGATGAGGTATGAAGGATAAGAGTGCACAAGCTTTCACGCGAGCCAACTAAATCAACGAATAGAGTTGGATGATCTGATGCGAACTCTTTGGCGCAATGAGAGGCCTGAGCGTTGGGTAACTAACTTTGCATCGTGTACCGAAGTCGGACGGGGGTTAACGCTAGGCGCTGCTTTCGAGTTCTCGATAGACGATCATCGGATGAACCGTCCGTCACTCCGCAGCATGGCTATGTCGGTGTACAGAGCACCTTTTTCATTGAAAGACAAACCGAAGGGCTTCGTGTTCTTTAGGTCATTCCAGGCCGTTTTCAGCCGTTTCGGCGTCGTCTTGCCGCCGGAAGCTTTCAAGGTATCGAGGAACAATCTGCCCGTCAGGTAGCCCGTGATGAAGGCCTGCGTCACCTCGCCTCGGTCGATACCTGGATGGAGGTCGTAGATTTCCTTGACCAGAGGGTGTGAGAGGTCGTAGGGCCCGGGCACCACTTGGGAAATCACCACGCCCGCCGCGTCTTTGCCAAGCGCGGTAATCACCCCACGATTGGACAGAAACGACAGAATTCCCACGCTTCCAGAGTATGTTTTCCTGAGTTTCTTCACCATTGAAATAGTGGGACCCGCAACGGTAAACATCAGGACCGCATGCGGAGAAACACCCGCGGCACTTTCAAGCTGTTGATCGGTTGCGACCGAGCCGGGTTCGATGGCAACTGATTTCACATGAAGATGGCCCTTTGCGGCGAACCCTGCGAGCGCGTATTCAGCCAAGGGCTTACCGAACGAGTCGTTCTGGTAGAAGATAACGAACCTGCTACTGCCGATGGAGCTGTAATGGCGGACCAGTCGGTCGATCTCCGAGCGATAGTCACCGGTTGCGAAGATGGTGTTCGCACTATTGGTTGTGCGCAGATGCGTGGCTCCCGCGAACGGACCAAACAACATCAGCTCGCGCGACTCCAGAAAAGCTTGCGTCTTTTCGGTGGGTCCCGTTCCGACGTAGCCGAGCAGGACTTCGACGCCCTGTTCGAGAAACGTTTGGGTATTCGAGACCGCAAGATCCGCCTGGTACTTGTCATCCAGCTGCACGATCTCGATGCGTCTTCCCAGAACCCCTTTTTCGCCATTGATTTTCTTGATGGGAAGCAGCAGGCCTGCGGCATACCCGTTGACGGTTTCGGCGATCGGTCCGGTGAAGCCGGCCGAGACACCGACCTTGATGGGCCTTTCCTGGGCGGATAGTCTGCGAGTCTCGGTGAGCGTCAACCCGACGAGCCATGCGGTCAAGGACCTTCTCGAAACGGCGTGCCGGCGATGCGGACCAGTCGCAGTCGGAGGATTTCCAGGGCGGGCTGAGTCGCTATGGATTTTCGGCTCACCGTGGCAAGCTTTGTTCATGGTTGTCTCCTGTGTGATCGCCCGCGACTTCACGGAATGGATTCCGCTTTCCCTGCAGACGTTGATGATTGCACCAGTCGGCTTTTGCAAGCCGTGTCCGTTCCCACCGGATCCGGGGTTACGGAATGGGGGGCGTCAGTTGTTGAACTTCGTGTCCATACGCCGGTTGACGTGGGGTCAAATCTTCATGCCTCGATTCGGGAATCGAGCATGCCCGCGATTTTCCGCGTCAGCAATGATTCAATATCGGTTTGGCTGTAGCCGAGCTCCTCCAGCAGCACCCGCGTGTGTTCGCCGAGTTCGGGCGGCTGCAGCCTCAACTCCAGGCGCTGGCCGTCGAGGGTAAGGGGCGTTAGCGGAACCTTGGAGACCGAGCCGTCGTTCATGCGGACTGGCGCGAGTCCACCGGTTTCATTCAGATGGGGGTCGTCGAAAAGATCTTGCGGCTTGGTGATCGGCGCGAATGGCAGCCCGTTTCTCTGGAAGACCTCGCTCAGTTCGGCCACGCTGAAGCGGGCGAGGTGCGTGCGAAGTCTGGGCATCATCCAGTCGCGCGCGGCGACCCGGTCGTTGTTGGTCTTCAGTCGCGCATCCGCCAGCATCTCGTCCAGCCCGAACGCCTTGCAAAAAATTGCCCATTGCTTGTCGCTGACGGCGGCCAGGAAGATTTGTTCGCCGTCCTTGACGGTAAAGATGTCGTAGATGGCCCAGGCCGAGATGCGGCTGGGCATGGGCGCGGCGGCCTTGCCCGTGGCCGCGAACTGCATCATGTGCTGGGCCACCAGGAAGACGTTGTTCTCAAAGAGTGCAGACTGCACGTCGCAGCCCCTTCCGGTCAGGTCTCGTTGGTGCAGGGCGGCCATGGCCCCCATGGCTCCGAACATCCCGCCCATGATGTCGTTGACGCTGGCTCCAGCGCGTAGGGGGTCGCCCTCGCGTCCTGTCATGTAGGCCAGCCCGCCCATCATTTGCACCACCTCGTCGAGCGCGGTTCGGTGCTCGTAGGGCCCGGGCAGGAAACCCTTGTGACTGACGTAGATCAGCCGGGGATGGAGCTTACTCAGTGACGCGTAGTCCAGACCCAGCCGCTTCATGGTGCCCGGCTTGAAGTTTTCGCTGACGATGTCGGCGGTGGCGACCAGCCTGAGCGCTGCGGCGATGCCGTCGGGATCCTTGAGATTCAGCGCGATGCTCTTCTTGTTGCGGTTGAAACTCGGGAAAAATCCTGCGCCCGAGCCGCGCAAATGGCGGGTGCTGTCGCCCTCGACCGGTTCGACCTTGATGACCTCGGCCCCAAGATCGCCGAGCAGCATCCCGCAGGTGGGACCCATCACCATATGCGTGAATTCGACTACACGGATACCCGCGTAAGGCAGGTTGGAACGATCAGACATGCAATCCTTTTTGTATAAAGCCCTTGGGTAGGCCGGCCTCTGGCGTCATGCCGTAGACGGGTTCTCCGGGCAAGCCCTTCATGAGCGGCTGGCGCGCCTCGAATAAGGCGTCCAGGCGGATGCCCGTCGCCAGGCCCATCGCCTCGAACATGAACACCAGGTCCTCGGTCACCACATTGCCCGAGGCGCCAGGTGCGTAAGGACACCCACCGAGACCGCCGAGCGATGCGTCGAAGGTACGCACCCCCTCCTCATAGGCAGCCAGGCAATTGGCCAGCCCCAGGCCTCGCGTGTTATGCATATGCGCTGCGCCGGCATGGTCGCCGATCTCGGCCTTGAGCTTCTTGAACAGGCGCCGTACCTGCGCCGGGTTAGCGTAGCCGACGGTGTCGGAGAGCCCAATTTCGTCGATGCCAGCGGCAACGCAGGCCGCCGCCAGCCGGATCACGTCGTCCTCGGCAACCTTCCCCTGCAAGGTGCAACCGAACGCCGTGGAGATCCCGACCTCGAGGCGAACGCTGGGCGCGAGTTCGCGACGCAGCGCGGCAATAGACTCGACCTCCGATATCATTTCCTCGGGCGTCTTTCTCACATTGGCCAGCGAATGCGCATGGCTGGCCGAGACAGGCACGGTCAGCTTGTGGGCACCGGCCTGCAGCGCGGCCTCGGCACCTCTTCGGTTCGGCACCAGCGCCATCACCGTGAGTCCGGGCAGTCCGATGGCGTGGCGCACGACCTCTGCAGCGTCGGCCATCTGCGGCAACAGGCGTGTCGGGACGAAAGACGCGACCTCGATTTCACGCAATCCCGCTGCGTGCAGGGCGTCGAGCCAGCGCAGCTTGTCGGCTGTCGGCATGACGGCCTTGACCGACTGCAGGCCGTCGCGCGGGCCGACCTCGCTGATCAGGATGTCCGGCGTCATCGGGCGTCCCATTCGCGGACCGTCACTTCCGATGAACCCGAGGTGTGGATCGGATCGTCAAACGCGATCTGCCTGGCCTCATCGAGATGGCTGGCCCTGAGCAAGTAGGCGCCACCGGATTTGTCGGTGAACGGGCCGGCCAGCTCCAGGCGCGCCTCGCTTTTCAGGCGGTCGAGAAAGGCGTAATGCGCGGGCACGACCTGCGGGTCGAAATTCGGTGTGCGCAGGGTGAGGACGAGGTAACGGGGCATGGTGGATCGATCGGGTGTAGGGTTTTTCGGGACAGATTGGTTTCGAAGGCTAGTGCTGCGGCACGATGTCCAGCCCGAGGTAGCGGCTAAGGATCGTCGGATCATCCTCCAGCATCCGGGTGCTCCCTTCGAAGGCGACGGTGCCCTCTTCCAGGATGTAGTGGCGCCGGGCCAGCGTGCGGCACACGGCAAAACTCTGTTCGACCAGCACGATGGTGATGCCGCTCTTGCCGACATCGGAAATCAGGGCGATCAGTTCGTCGACGATGACAGGTGCCAGTCCTTCCGTGGGTTCGTCGAGCAGCAGCAACTGGGGGCCCTGCACCAGCGCGCGTGCCATGGCCAGCATCTGCTGTTCGCCACCGGAGAGAGCGCCGCCGGAGTTCCTGCTTCTCTCCTTCAGGCGCGGAAACGCATCGAACACGCGCTCCAGCGTCCACGGTGAATGCGGCCGCTGCGCGATCTGCAGGTTCTCCAGCACCGACAGCATGGTGAAGATGCCGCGATGCTCGGGCACCAGCGAGATGCCGACGCGCGCGATCATGTCGACTTCCCGGCCCGCTATATCCCGGCCTTCGAACAGCACCTGACCCTGGGTCGGTGCGAGCAATCCGACGATGCTATTGAGGGTCGTGGTCTTGCCCATGCCATTGCGACCAAGCACGCTGACGATTTCGCCGGCCTGCACCGACATGTTGATGCCGTGCAGCACTTCACTCTTGCCGTAGGCGGCGTGCACGTTGCGCAATTCAAGAAGAGGCTGGCTCATGCGGCGCTCCCGAGGTAGATGCGGCGCACGTCCGCGTTCTCGCGGATGTCCTGGGGCGTGCCCTCCGCGATGACGTTGCCGGTGAACATGACGGTGATGCGGTCGCTGATATCCATAACCACCCGCATGTTGTGCTCCACCAGCAGGATGGTGTAGCTGGACTTGAGTTGCTGCAACAGCGCCGAGATGCGCGGCACGTCGGCCAGGCCGAGCCCGGCCAGCGGCTCGTCGAGCATCAGCAGCCGCGGCTGCGACACCAGGCACATGCCGATCTCGACCACACGCTGGATGCCGCTGGACAGCGAGCCCACGGGCATGTGCGCATAAGCGCCGAGTTCCAGACGTTTCAGCACGTCGTCCACGACGCCGAGGCGCTCGGCCTCCTGCGACCAGCGGCGCCAGAAGTGCAGCGCACGGCCGGCCTGCATGCCCATCGCGGCGATCTGCAGGT
Organism: Polaromonas sp. P4_H1; assembly: GCF_056400945.1. NCBI lineage: Bacteria > Pseudomonadati > Pseudomonadota > Betaproteobacteria > Burkholderiales > Comamonadaceae > Polaromonas > Polaromonas sp. P4_H1. The sequence goes on from NZ_JBFUKG010000005.1 coordinate 112,875, forward strand.
TGAGCAGCACCGAGCTTTCCGGAAACAGGCTGGTGACCTGGAAGCTACGCGCCATGCCCAGCTTGACACGCTGGTGTCCGGGCGAACTGCTGATGTCGCGACCCTCCATCAGGATGCGGCCCCGGCTGCGCGGCAAGCGCCCACTGACCACGTTGAAGAAGGAGGTCTTGCCGGCGCCGTTGGGACCGATCAGCGCGTGCAGCGTGTTCGGCTGCAGGCTCACGCTGACCTCGCCGACGGCGCGGAATTTTCCATAGTCCAGGCCCAGGCCGTGGGTTTCGAGAAGTGGCGTCACGGCGCTCATGGGCGTTCCTCCTGCAGGGCGGCGGCGTTGGCGTTGGTGGGCGGGCGGCGCCTGAATTTTTCAGCCAGCTGGCGCCAGAGGCCGCTGAGCCCGTCCGGTGCGTAGAGCACCACGGCGATCAGCACGAAGCCAACGATCATCTGCCAGCGCGGCCAGATTCGCGACAGCTCTTCGGCCATCAGGGTCATGGCCAAGGCGCCGAAGGCTGCACCGATCAGCGAGCGCCGCCCGCCGAGGATCGCCATCACCAGGATAGTCTCCGAGGTCAACAGGTCAATGTTCGACAGCGGCGCCGAACGTAGCTGCAGCGCGTAAAGCGCTCCGGCAAGTGCCGTCAGCGCGCCCGAAATGCAGAAGGCGACGAGTTTGAGTTTTTGCACGTTGTAGCCAACGGTGACGGCACGGATTTCGTTTTCCCGGGTCGCGTCGAGAACCTTGCCGAACGGCGAGCTCACGACCCGGCGCAGAAACGCGAAGACGCAAAAGAACGCCAGCACCACCAGCAGATATTGCGCCTGTCCTTCGTTTACCAAACCGTCCAACCCCAGCGCCGGCCGCGGGATGTCGAGTAGGCCGTTTTCGCCGCCGGTCAGCGACGGGAACGAGAGCGCAGTAAAATACGCCAGCTGCGCCATAGCCAGGGTAATCATCACGAAGTAGATGCCGCGCTGGCGAATGCTCAGCGCGCCAATGATCAGCGCGAGCGTCATGCCGGCCGCCATCGACAGAGGCAGCGCGGCCAAACCCAGGTCCGGCCAGGTCTTCAAGGCCAGTCCGACGACATAGGACCCGACGCCGAAAAAGCTGCCTTGGGCGAAACTTAGCAAGCCTGCATAGCCGAGCAGCAGATTGCACGACGCGGCGGCAATAGCGAAGACCAGCACGACGGAAGCGGTCGCTACCGAGCCCATGAGACTGGGCAGCACGAGCGCCAACGCGGCGAGGGCGACATAGAAGGTCACAGCTGATTGAAAAGGTGAGTTACGCACGGCCGAACAAGCCTTTCGGTTTAACAAGAAGAATGCCCGCCATCACAAGAAAGATCATGAGTCGCGCGCCTTCGGGCCAAATTGCGCTCATGAGGCTTTGCGTCACGCCGATGATCAGGCCGCCGATCAGCGGTCCGCTGAAGCTGCCGATGCCGCCGAGGACAACTACCACAAAGGCGATCACGATGGCCTCGACGCCCATCGAGGGGTCTGCGCCACGCAGTGGTGCGGCCAGGCCGCCAGCGAGGCCAGCCAGACCGGTTCCCAACGCAAAGGTCAGCGCATAGACGCGCGATACCTTCACGCCCATGAGGCTGAGCATGTTCGGCGACTCATTGCCGGCCCTGACCTTGGCGCCGAACAGGGTGCGCTCGAACAGCAGCCAAAGCAGGGCACCGATCAGCGCACATGCAAAGAAAATGAATACCCGGTACTTGGGGATAGGGTAGGCGCCGATGAACAGCACGCCGTTGAGGAATTCCGGCATCGGCACCAGCTGGGGTTCAGGCCCGAAGATCAGCACGACCATCTCGGTCAGGACAAAGGTCAGCCCCACGGTGATCAGGATCTGGGATTCGTGCGACATCTTGTAGGTGCGCCGCAGCAGCCAGCGTTCGGCCACGACACCCAGCACCGCCACACCGCAGAACGACGAGGCGATGCCGAGCGCGAAACTGCCGGTGGCGGTCGACACCGCCATGGCGATGTAGGCACCGACGAGGAAAAGCGCCCCGTGCGCAAAATTGACGAAGCCGAGTAAACCGAAGATGATGCTCAGTCCCACCGACAGCAGGAAATAGATCATCCCGATTCCAAGCCCGTTCAGGGCCTGGAAGACATAGATATTCATTTTTTGTCGCGCCCGTCGCTCAGATCATCTTGCAGTCGGATTCGCCGCGCGTGACCACCGACCGCGATGAATAGATGACGTCGGCATAGTCGTCGGCGTCCTTCATTGCCGCCTTCTTCTTGCCCTTGAGCAACAGATAGTTTTTGATGACCTGGTGGTCGAACCCACGGACCTCCTCCTCGCCGGTCAATCCCTGGTACTTGTAGTTTTCCAAAGCCTTTACCATGGCGGCCGGCTCGTCGCTGCCAGCGCGTTTCGCCGCATCGAACATCAGCGTAGCAATCTGATAATCCGCGGCCGAGTAAAAACGCGGGTTCTCTTTGAATTCGTCCTTGTAGGTCTTGAGGAAAAGCTTGTTGCCCGGCGTGTCAAGGTTGTGCCAGTACTGGACCCCGAAGTACATGCCTTCGGTGACGTCGGCGCCCAACGACTGGAAGGTGTCGAGGCCGGAGAACCAGACCACGACCACCGCCATGCGCTGCTTGATACCAAAACTTGCCGCCTGGCGAAGCAGGTCCAGCGTGTTAGCACCAAAGTTCAGCACCACCAGTACGTCGGCGCCGGAGCTCATGGCATTGCCAAGGTAGCCGGAGAATTCCTTTTCTGCGAGCGCGTGGTAGCTGTTACCGGCATGCTCGAGCTTGCCTTCGGCCAGTACGCTCTTGGTGTTGCGCAGCAGCGCCTCTCCGAAAACATACTGTCCGGTGATGGTGTAGAAGCGCTTCCACTTCGGGTTCTGCTGGATCAGCGGGCGCAGCACCGTATTGACGGCGCCGAAGGTCGGCAGGGTCCAGCGGAAGGTCGCGCGGTTGCAATCCTTGCCGGTCACCTCATCAGCACCAACGTAGGTGATGTAGACGCCCTTGTTCTTGTCGATTTCCTTCATGATGGCCAACGCCTCGTTGGACAGAGCCGCGCCGCCGAAATGCCGGGCCTTGTCCTGATCGATGACCTGCTGGACCTTGCGCACCGCGATCGCCGGGTTGCCCTCGGTGTCGATGCGGCGGTAGTCGATCGGTCGTCCCAGCTGGTTGCCATAGGCCTTGACCGCCGAGCGCACGCCGAGATCGCTGAACTTGCCGCTGACCGCGAAATTGCCCGAGAACGCGTTGACGCTGTAGTAGACGAAAGGTTTGGCCTGGGCAATGGCGAACGAGGGCAGCGCAAGCGCTGCGCCTGTGGCGCTGGTTTTCTGAATGAATGTGCGGCGATCCATGATGTCTCCTGTCGTTGATTTGGTGGAAAAGCGAAGATCTAAACGCTGGCGCGCGCGGCATGCTGCGCGGCGCGTCGGCCGAACACCAGGCCGCGAAGCACCGATGTCGAGCCGTTGTAGACCTGGTGGTAGATGCCCATAGTCTCGCCGGCGGCGTACAGACCCTGCATGACCTTGCCGTCCTGGTCGATCACCTGGGCGTCAACGTTGACCTTCAGCCCGCCGAACGTGAAGCAGTTGGTCGGAATGATCGGGTAGGCGTAAAACGGCGCCTTGTCGATCGGGCGCGACCAGTGGCTCTTGGGCAGCGGCAGTCCGGTCGTGGCGCGGTGGTCTAGCGCGAACGGCGTGAACTCGCCCGCCTCGGGCGGGCAGGCGCGGTTGAATGCGCCGATTGTTTCGGCCAAGGCGTCACCATTCAGTCCGATCTGGCGAGCCAGATCCGCGAGGTTATCTGCCTTGTATGGCGGCAAATCGCTGCGAATGCTGGTTTTCCAGCGCGGGATGTCTTCCACCCGCGAGTCGAAGATCACATAGCTGATGCCGTCCGGCGTGTCGGCGATCGAGCGCGTGATGTTGTCGTAGTTCGCATCGACGGTGCCTGGCGCTTCGTTGATAAAGCGCTGGGCCAGCTTGTCGACAAGGATGCCATAGGGGTAAATAAAAACGACCGCTTCGGCCTGGCGCGAGCGCGGGTCGACCGGCTCGGCGTGGTAAGAGCCGAACTCGCCGGCGGGCGCGGCACCGGCATTCAAGGCCATACGAATGCCTTCTCCCTTGTTGTAATAGCCGCCGATGGCGACCGGGCGGATATGCCGCGAACGCGGCCCTATGTATTGCGCCATCATCTCGGGATTTCCCTGGAAACCACCGCTGGCGAGAATGACGTTCTTTGCCGTCAGGTTCAGGCGCTTGCCCTCGGGGCCGGTGCACACCAGGCCGGTTACCGCGCCGTCGTCGCCCCGCAGCAGGTCCACGGCCGTGGTGCGATAGTGGATCTCGCCGCCAAGCGCCACAGCCTTGGCCATCAGGGTCTCGATGATGGCGAGGCCGCCGCCCTGCGCCGCGATTCGTGTGGTGTTCTGGGTCAGCAGGTAGATTGGCTGGGGGCCGAATTTGAGTCCGTGGCCCTTGAGCCATTGGATCGTCGGCGGAACCGATGTCGCAAAGGACGAGACCACTTCGGGATCGGGAAACGCGTGCGACTTGACGAACGCTGGCCAGTGCTCGTAGTTGTCGCCGGCGGCGTCGAGCACATTCGGATCGAGGTTGACGCCTGGGTTGTTCGCGAAGTGTTCCTCGAAATCGTCCGCGATTTCCGAGTCATTCTTCATGCGCATATAGGCTTCGGTCCAGCGCGAGTTTCCACCGAAGTGGTCCTCGCCAGAACGCTCTAGGTTGATGACCTTCAGTCCCTGTTCCAGTGCCGTGACCGCGGCGGAAAGTCCCGCCACGCCGCAACCGACGATGAGGAGGTCGGCGTCCAATGTCTTGTTCATATCTCTTTGTCTCCTGGTATTGCTGTAGTGATCGCTGGGGGCGGGTTATCCGAGCACGAAGGCGTTGCGGCGATCCGGCTTGGTCGTAATCCAGACGCTCTTGGTCTGCAGGTATTCCTTGACGGCCTCGATGCCGCCCTCGCGGCCGACGCCGCTGCGTTTGTAGCCGCCGAATGGTGTCGTGAAGCTGGTGGATCGGTAGTTGTTGACCCACACTGTGCCGGCCTGCAGGCGATCGGACATGTAAAAAGCCCGATGTAAGTTCTGCGTCCAGACGCCGGCGGCTAGGCCGAACGGGGTGTCGTTGGCGATCCGCAGCGCCTCATCTTCCGTGTCGAACACGATCACCGAGAGCACCGGACCGAACACCTCCTCCTGTGCAATGCGCATGTCGTTGGTGACGTCGACGAAGATCGTCGGCGCGATGAATTGGCCCTGGCCGTAGCCTTCGCCCGTCAGCGCATGTCCGCCGAGCACGCAGCGCGCGCCCTCGGCTTTCGCGATCTCGATGTAATTGAGAATGCGTTTGAACTGCGGCGTGGTCGCGATGGGGCCGATCTGCGTTTCCATTTTGGCCGGATCACCGATCACCGCCTGACCCGCCATCTCGGCGAGACTCTTTACGAACTGGTCGTGGATACTGCGCTGGACCAGCAGGCGCGAGCCCGCCATGCAGGTCTGACCTGCCGCACCGAAGATACCGGCGATCGCACCCTTGACGGCCTGGTCAAGATCGGCATCGTCGAACACGATGTTGGCCGACTTGCCGCCGAGCTCCAGGGTTATTTTCTTAAAATCCGACGCGGCGATCTCGTTGATCTTCTGGCCCGCAACATCACCGCCGGTAAAGCCGATCTTCGCGATCTTCTTGTGCCGCACCAACGGCTCGCCGACCTCGGCGCCGAAACCTGTGACGACGTTGATCACGCCTGGCGGGAAGCCGGCCTCCTTTGCCAGGGCGGCCAGTTCCAGCAGCGAGGCGGAGGTGAACTCCGAGGGCTTGATGACCAGCGTATTGCCAGCCGCTAACGCCGGCGCCATCTTCCAGACCGTCAGTGCGAGCGGGGAGTTCCAGGGCGTGATCGCGGCCACGACGCCTAGTGGTTCGTACTTCACATAGTTGAATACCCCCGGCTTGTTGATCGGCACGACGGCGCCATGCACCTTGTCGGCCAGACCGGCGTAGTAGTGGAACCACTGCGCGACATTCAAAACCTGGCCCGAAACTTCGGCGATCAGTTTGCCGTTATCGCGCTGTTCGGTCTCGCTGAGCAGCTTGACGTTTTCCACGACGAGGTCGGCCAGCTTGCGCATCATTGCGCCACGCTGCGTCGCCGTGAGTTCACTCCAGGACGGGTGATGAAAAGCCGCATGGGCCGCCTCGACGGCCTTGTCAACGTCGGCGGCGTTGCCCCTCGGGACCTGGGACCAGACCTGGCCAGAGTAAGGCTCACTGGAGTCGAGCCACTCGCCGCCGGCGGGGTCGACCCATTCGTTGTTGATAAAGAGTTGGTAGCGTTTCATGGGCTGGCTAGTGTCAGAGTGAAATTGGTGCGAAGTCTAAAACGGTTCTAAAATAATGTCAATCGTTCTGCTAGGTAGAACTTTTATTTGACGCTACCCTCTCCACCAACGATTGAGAACTATGACCAAATCCAAATCCACCAACGCGCCGGACCTCCAAGACGACTCCACCGCCGGCGTGGCCGCAGTCAACCGGGCGCTGGCCTTGTTGGCGGCTTTTTCGAAGCAGCATCCTTCCTTCACATTGACGCAGCTCGCGGAATCCACGGGTCTCTACAAAAGCACGGTGCTGCGGCTCGCCGAATCGCTGGAACTGCACGGCTACCTAGTGCGCTCGGCCGCCGGCGTCTTCACTCTGGGTCCGACACCGATGCGGTTGGCGGCGCTTTACCGCAGCAACCTGCATCCGGCCGAAGTTGTGATGCCGATCCTCCGCGAACTCATGCAGGTGACCTCCGAAAGTGCCGCGCTCTACGTTCGCGCAGGCGACAAACGTCTTTGTGCTTACCGTGTGAGCTCCTCGCGCGCGATCAGCGACAACGTTCAGCAAGGCGAGCTGCTCTCTCTCGAGAAGGGCGCTGGCGGTCATGTGTTGATGGCGTTTTCCGGCGAGACGGGGATGCAGTACGAAAAGATCCGCAGGCAGATGCTCTCGATCACCCTGGGCGAGCGCGACAGCGAAACCGCGGCGATCGCCTGTCCGGTGTTCGGCGTGGATCAGAAGCTCGAGGGCGCGCTGTCTTTGTCCGGCCCGATCCAACGCTTCAGACCGTCTGACATCAAGCGCATGTCGCCCAACCTTGTCGTGGCGGCCCGCGCGATGACCGCCGGACTCGGCGGTGATGCCGACGTCTACGAGAAATTCCAGGGAAGCTAACAAACCTGCGCCTTGCCGGGTGAACCCGCCCGCCGCTCAGCGGCCCAGACGCGTGAGCATGTGCAGCGTCTTCCCGGCTTGGCTGGGATTTCTCCTGACACTTGGGATGGCTAAGGCGCTAGGGGAACTCCTGAGTTCCCAGGAAGGAGCGCAGCACCTTATGGCTGCTTGGCAGGGTGTTGCGAGTTCGGCCTCATCGGTGATGCTAGCGAGTCGATGTGCGCGATGGCAGACTAATACTTCACGCATGCTCAACCAACTGGACGCACCTGGGCATCCGTCCACATCGGGCTTCACCGATCCTCAATAGCCTGTGACAGGGCGAGTGGCGCGGAACCTCTTAGCCGCTAAGACGGCGGCCGCGAAGTGTGCATTGCCCAGGCCTTGGAACAGTCCTGATACCAGCGAAAGCGTTTTTACATCTCACCAACCCCGGACAGCATCTCGCCGGAAACGCTCTCCATGCGGTCCTCTCCCATCATCGGTGGGGATTCGCGCACGGCCACCATCGGTCGTGCGTAATTCTTGCGACCGGGACTCAGCCGTACAAGGCCTTGCGAACCTTGCTCGCGTTTTGGCTACAAATTGCTCTGAAGTTCTTGCTGATTCGCGCGTCGCCGCTTGCTGCTGCCCAGAAGTGCTCCGCCGCATGGGCGGCCGTGAGCCAGGCGTCTTTCTCGGCGGGCAGGGGCAGAGGGGGCACAAACTCCTTTACCGGCAACTCCACGCCGCGCACCGGGGCGTACCCCATGGGCAGCATGTCATATACCGGGGCCGGTTGAAGCCCGGGCCTGAACGACAGGTTGCCGTCGTGCATGTCTGTATTGGCAATGAGCTGCCCGAACAACCAAAGTCGTTGCAGGGCGGCCAGGCATTCGGTATCGATGAGCCCTTGCCTGAGCAGGGCGGCGCCGCCCTCCGGCCAAGGCTTGCCGGCAAACCCAAACAGAGCTGCGTTCAAGGCTGACCAAGAACAGACGGGCGAGCGCCCGAGCCTGCCATGGCGGTCAAACCGCTCCACCTCCAGGAAAGTTCGCCCGCCCGCCTGATGGATGCGGCTGACCGCGGCCTCAAGACCCAGGTGCTCGGCCACGGCGCACAGGGCCAAGTGTTCGCAGACCAGCAGGTCAGACCAGCGCACAGTTCCGGGCGCCTCATCGGAGCCCGAAAACTTGACGATGACGTGGATCGGCTTGCCCGCCACCTCGCGAAACGCGGTGAACTTCGGGAACTCTCCTCCTGCCGAGGAGCCCGCAGTCCCGTGAGTCATAGCCTCTTCGGCCTTGAGCAGGTAGGCAGGCACAACTTGGCTCGATTCCAGGGGAAGTGCGTTCTGTTGAGAATGGGCCAGCCACTGGCGCAATGCCGGCTCTCCCAGGACGTAGTTGCCTGGCGTGTCACTGCCTAACAACGTCAGCGCATGCAGCGTGTCGTCCTCCGACCAAACCTTGGGGTCCGCGCTGACTTGGAGCAAGTCGGCGTGACGTCGAGCAAAGTGCCGCCCCAAGAATCCTTGTGGGCGCATATCGTCCAGAAAGTAGGGAAGGCCTTCAAACCAGCCGTCCCGCATGTCTTCATCCAACGGCCAGTCAAGCGACTCAAGAAAGTCAAGCGCACACCCTGCCGGATAGACCGGATACAGCATCGCAACTTCGTGGGCCTGGCCGTCCTGGTCAATGCGGTAGAGCGGCAGCGCCTGCAAACTGCCGCGCAGCGCACGGCGGGCAGCGTATGCTGTCCTGCGCGCCCGCCCGCGAGCAACTACCTGCGAGCCAAGCTCACGAACTGCGCGCATGAGCGTCGCGCGACTGATGCCAAGCCGCTCAAGCAGTTGCTTGGCGGGCAGCTTGTGCCAGGTGCGTAGTGTTCGGAGCAGGTCCTCGGAAGTCGTCATGAAACGATTTTCAAGTAGATTAAAAAAAATTTTGTGAATGATAATTTCGCCAATAGTCATTGTAATTTGAAACGATTATTGAAACGATAAATTAAAACCTCAACACTTTTCATTCGAGGGGCACGTCGGCCTGGACTCGACCCCCGAGGCGTACTTGCGCCATGTGTTGCAGCGCATCGGTGAGCATCCGGTCAACCGGGTGGCTCAATTGTTGCCATGGAATGTGGCGGCCCAAATCCAGCGACAGCCAGACAATGACAACCAGCGGCCGCCCGCCTGACCTCTCCATCGCCTTTGCCTTGAAGGGTGTCCACCTGCGGTGCACACCAGCACACCAGCACGCCACTAAGCCTCATGGCGCTGGACTTGTACCCGACTCGTTGGGCACCTGCTCCGGCTCTGGCGCCGGGGCAGTGGTCGGGACTTGCGTCTGCAGCAGACCCTCCTTCAAGAGCGCTTCCACGATATCGGCCTGGCGCACATCGCGTCGCCGCTTTAGCTCTGGCCTTTTCTGCGCGTTGTCAGCCATCCAGCGTTTGAAGCTCACGAACACAGCGGGGTCAATGGTTCGCATAAGCGCCATGCGCCCCGTCGCGGAGATGACCAGATGCTCAAACAGGGGCGTACTTGTCAGCACCGCAGCGCGCTCGGCTTGCACGGGCCACAAGTCCTCCTCGTCGTCCGTGAAACGAAACGGGTGGGGGTCACCCTCTGCGACCTGGCGGCGCAGGAAGTCCACCTCGAACCCCTTATCATCAATCGCTGTTTCGGCCTGCCCCTCCTTGCGCCGAAAGCTCGGTTCGGCCTTTTGCAGCACCTCGAGCATAGACTTGTCGAGCTTGTCCATGGTGGTGACAAAGCTCACGCGCCGCCCGGCATCCCAAAGCAGGTCGATATCCTGCGTTGCCAGCGCTCCCTGCACGATGCGAACGCCAGCAGCCGTCTCATAGGCGTACAGAGCGTGGGTACCAACCACCCTGAAATGTTCACCCAGACCCGCACCCTCAAGAGCCTGCAATACGGCAACGACTTTGGACGGCACACGACCAGCCTTCAGCGCCTTGTTCAATCGCTCGGCCTCTTTCAGGGCGCCTTGCAGTGACTTCAGTCGCGCCTCTATCTCGGTCTTGCGCTCGGTGAAATCCTTGAAAATCGCCTCCGTCTTGGCGGAGCGTGGGTCGATGCGCTTTTGACGGTTGTCGGGCAGGGTTTTGACGAGGTACTCATATTCCCCCTGCCGCTTCCAGTACATGCCGCCCACGTAGGCCCGCGCCGCCCTCTCAACGCGGCGCCACTCCTCGAAGATGGTGGAAGCGTCGATGACTTGTCGGGCTGCGTTGTCTGAAAGCGGTAGATAGTCCATTAGCCGTATAAATATTGTTTTTGCATTTTGTACGGCTAATTCAATAAAATCAATAAGTTATATGAATTTTTACACCATCGATACGTCATCAACGACGTAAGTGGCCCCACACAGACGCTCACCCATCCAGAAATGGCGGGCGAATTGAGAGCCTTCACCAACACCATGCGGTGATCTAACGGGCTATTTCGGCGTTACCAAAAAGTGATTTCTAAGCAGCAGTTGATTGCCTGCGCGCAGCTGGCGCAGCAACCCAGAGTCCTGGGCGTTCTGGTCTTCATGCATCACTTCGCTGGCCCACCGGGCAAGCATTTCCTGTGACATCGACTCGCGGCCGGTAACATTATTTCGAAAAGCAGGTCGAATCATGCTCAGTCCCTGCTTGAAGCGGTAGAGCAAGCACAGCCAGTGCCCGCGCACGGAGCCATAACGCGAACGAACCACCTTCAGTGTTTGGGACTGGGCCACGTAATACATGCTCAGCACCATGGCGCGACGAGTTGCATCCTCGCTGGCGGTGGCCATCCCATCTGCTGCACGCAGCAGTTCGCGATGAGCGCAGCTGACGGCCGCATTCCGCCTGGTATGGGACCCTTCCAGAATGTCCGCCGCCTGAATCAAGTCGTCAGGGGTGACCGCACAGGTTCCACTCCAGCCGGTGCTGGTGTCGAAGGCGTAGATTTTGGCCGATAGATGCGCAAGGGCTGCACCGCCCTCACCCCAACTTTTTGCCATGCTTACCGACCATCCCGGATTGCTGCCTACCAACAAGTTTGCCCAGAACTGATCTTCGTTTTTTTGCATGCAGTCCCTGGGATTACAGGTTGGTCTCGGGGCCGTTGATTTGACCGGAAATGCGGGCGCTAGGGTGCATGATCAGATCTGCGTCGTACTGGATGCCGCCCTTCACTTTGGCTGTGGGGCTGCGCTCGATGACTTTTCGAGCGTGGAGCTTGCCGTTCACAATACCTTCCACGTAGATGTAGTCCGCAGTGATCCGACCGGTGGCAATAGTTGCGCCGCCAGCGGTATGGATGGAGCCGGCCTTGTCCAGCTCGATCTTGCCGTTGTACTCACCGTCGAGACGAATGCCAGGCCAGCATCACCGCGGACACCATGGCTGCTTTGAAGAGGGAGGCGAGACGGGTCATATGGGGTTCTCCTATTGGGATCGATGAAATAGGTAATGGGTTGAAACCAGCTTCACACGGATTGCGGGTTTGTCAATGGAAGGGTCTGACGGAATTCGTTGCGGTAGGCCCATACCACTGCGGCGAGGGCGTCGCATGTCCTGGCGCACCCGGCCCCAACGGATAGGGAAACGGATTTCCAGCGTCCGCCATGGCCTGCCCAGCTTGCTGACATGATGTTTTCTTTTCTGAGGGTGGGTTGAGGCTCTGAGTTATCCGGGGTGTGGGGCTGTGGTGCCGTTCTGAATCAGCGGACCATGAGTTCCAGCGCGTCGTCGGGCTGGCCGGTTTCAAAGTGCTCGCTGAGGTCGATGGCGCGGTCGTACATGCCCATGAGGCGCTGTTTGAGCATGAAGCGGGCATCCCCATCCAGGGGCTGGCGGCTGGCGGTCTGGACGATGAGCCGGAATTTCTCGCTGGCCACCACTTCCAGACCCATGGCAAAGCGTCCCCCCATCCAGACGGCGAAAACGCCGGCGTCTTTCATGGCGGTCTGGAATTCAGGGTTTTCCTCCGTGCGCTGTACCCAGTCACGGATGCGCTGTTTGCGTCCCTTTTCCATCATGGGCAGGGAGCCGGTGTAAGCCTGGGTGATGTCGGGGCGAAAGTGGCCGAGTTCGCGGCTGACCTGTTCCCGGGCAGCCAGATCGGCGCTGCGTACTTCGTCGGTGACGTGCAGGGGGGCGTTCTTGCTCACTGGCGCGGCCATGCCTGCCAGTCGGGCATAGCGGCGGGCGGCGTACTGGTGGCGCAGGCCATGGGCGGTGACGCCGAGCTGGTCGCGGGTGATGCCGATTTTGCGGCACTGGTAATAGAAGTGGGCCTTGCTCTGATCCAGGCGTTTGCCCTGGATGGACAGGGTTCCCTTGCGATTTTGCTGGGCGTGGAGTTTTGCCCGTTCAAGTACATCTCTCTGCCACTCGCGCATGGCAGGGTCCTCGTCAAAGTCCACGTCGCGTGGCAAGCCGCCTTTGGTGCCGTGTAGGACGCGCAGGAAGGTGCCGCAGTCTGCCGCCTGGGGATTGAGCTGGATGGATTCCTTCATGCGCAGGCCGAATGCCGCCTGTACCTCCAGTTGGATGGCGGTGATGGCGCTTTCCTTGCTCAGCTCGGCCAGCACCTTGTGCAGGTCAACCTGGTTCTCATCCCATGCCTTGCTCTCGGTGGGGATGTTCTGCCGGGTAATGGGTGCGGTGACACCCTGGCGGTTGAGCCAGGTCTTCAAGTCCTCTCCCTTGGGGATGGCGCTGTCTTTTCCGATGAACGTGAGGAAGCGGCGCAGGATGCTGATCTTGTTCTGGATGGTGGAGGCGGCCTGGCCGCGCGCGCCCCAGTGTTTGATGAGTTTGACGGCATGGCTTTTGCCGATTTCGCCTATTTCCTGCACGCCTGCGCGAAGTTCACTGAGTTCATCGAGCATGCGGATGAGCTCGTCGGCGTAGACGGTGCGGGTGCGTTCTGATACGGGGCGTGCTCTGCCGGTTCCGGCGCGCAGGGTGAATTCGCCGAAGAACATGGCCATTTGCGCCTTGGGGTTCCTTTTGTAGCGTTGCTGGGCGCGCTGCAGGACACTCACGCCCGTGCCGGAGCCTGCTCGTTTGGCCTGGGCGACGCGCTTGGCGCTTCTGAGTTCTGATGAGATCAGGCGGTTGACTTCCCGGGCGCTGAGTTCTTTGCTGCCGTGGAGAGCGGTTTGGTCTTGTTTGGTCATATCTACGCTTTCGGTTTGGATGTACTTACTGGTTTGAAATGGAAGTCACGGAGCCCATCAAGTAGGTGTCTGTTGGTCCAGTGCTGGCCGTGACATGCCTGTGCCCACGTATTTGAATAGCGTCGTGTCGTCGGTCTTGGTCGCTGGCATAGGCATGTCACGTTCCTGTTTTCAATTCATAGGGCGCATAGCCGGGTACAGGTGCAGGGTGTGCATCTGTGCTCATAGGCATCGCGCTTTTCAATCTCACTGCTCTGTTCCTCCGGTGCTGACGTCACTGGGCTCACAAGGGCGCACCTGTCCCCACGGTCTTTCGTGCCATCACGCTGGTGATTGGTTTCCTGTTTTTTGCGGCCCCAGGCGGGCATGTCAGGTTTGGTCGCGGCTCGTTAGCAAGCTCTCCTAAAGTCCGCATTCGCTTTATTGTCGATAGCGACACCCCGGAGTTGTTGAAGCGGTTGGCTGGTTCGAAGCGTCGGTCGCGCGAGATTGTTTACCTGCTGCGACTTGGGTTGCAACTGGAAATGAGGCTCAACGGCAAGGTGCCCATGATTGGCCATGCGTCATCGGAGAGCGCACCGCCATCGAATCAGGTTCCCGCGCCGGCGGCCCCCGTACCTGCACCGGTTTCAGGGACGAGTACCCCTGCTGATATTCCGTTTGGCGGTGACTTCGCAGCTATAACTGGATTGGACGCCGACTACTTTGCGGGTGCGCCAATCGCCTACTCTGACTAGAAGCGAGTTTGAGACCAGATGCATGCAGAAGTGGCCGGATGTTCCGGCCATTTTTATGCGTGTAGCCGCCTCGGGTGATGAGCCTCAGGCAGTCTTCCTTTGCCCGTTGCATTTTGGGTGGTTGACGTAGACCGTTTCTGTGAGATTCTGTATGTGTCAAAGGCAAATTGAGAGGTACATATGACTACTCGTGTTGATAAAGAGCTGACTGCAGAAGACTTTCGCCAGAACTATGTTCCTGAGCCAGCAATGGCAGTTGAAGGCCCGAACCGCCACTGGCTTCTGGATAGCCCTGCAGGTCGTGATCTGCTCAAGTTGAAGCTACTCAAGTTGGACCATCGCTCTGATGTGTCTCTCTGGGGTGAAGGTCAAGAGTTCGATGGCCACCTGAACCGTATGGTGGACGAGCTGAAACTGCGTGACCTCGCAAAACCCGAACTCCCCATGGATCTTCTCAAGGTCAATTTCGAGCTGCTCAAGATGATGGCCGCAGTCCAGTTTGGCCTGTCCTAACAGGCTATTGAAATACCCCCAACAATAGGGCTATCCGAAATACTCGCTCCATACCCGACGTTGACATCGGCAGGTTGGGTGTCGGCAATGTGGCGCCGATTTCGATGATTGCTGCACCCGCAACCGGCCAACAGCTGCCGGTCAAACGTGTGCCGTCGAATGCCTGCAAGAGACTGACAAGAGCCAGTCGACTTACGGAATTGCTTGCTCCATTCCCGACATTGGAACCAACAACTTGACCGTCAGCAATGGGGCGACGATTTCGATGACCGCAGCACCAGCAACCGGCCAGAAGCGGACGGCCCGCGTCCTGTCAGAATCCGCAAATGACTCGACTTAAATCGATGTACGAACCAACGTGGCTGTGCGAACAAACTCGGGCGACTCGAGCTCTCATCAAGTTCATTCGTGACCATCAGGGCGAGCCTGTTGCCGACCTTTTGCAATGCTTGGCCGCCCTCGAAGGCAAGAATGTCGAGCAGGCGGTCCAGCATGCACGTCGCGTTAAGCCTGCCGGGATGGGCGGCATTACGGACTGGTTCCCACCTGTGATGTTTGCAGATGAAGACGACGAGTACGTCACGGAGGTACTTGTCTCGTTGGTTCACCATTGGGCCCACCTGATGAGTCTCTCGTTCAAGGCCGCGGCCGGCTAACGGCCAACTGCGGATGTTCGACCTCGCTGTTCAATTTGTGCAAACATGATTGATTTCAAGTTCATTACCCGCGACGAACTTACCCAAGCAGCATTCCAAGAGGCCCCGGTCTGGGTCGAGTGGGAAGAGCCCGAGCAAGACCTTGAGATTGCTTCGTGGGGAGTGGACGTCGTTGCAGCTCGGCGGTTGCGTGCGTTAAAGCCAGACCCGCATGCCGAGTACTTCTTCCCGTACCTTGGCAAGGCGCCCCTGAGTCTGGTCCGTGGAACGTACATGGCTGCTGAGGCCTATCCACTGCGCAATGCGGTCAGGTTTAGGGACGACTATCTTATTCGGATCGCACGGCAGAATTATTGTTGGTGCCTCGGCGGAAACTCGCGAGAAGCAAGCTTGCGAAATCTGCTTGCGGCCGGGCTCTCCGTCTCGGCCATGTAGGCCAGCGCCAGCCCGATGGATGCGGCCGATGGAAAGTCCACGAAGGGGCGATAGACGATCTTGTTGCTGACAAAGCGCTGCATAACCGATGGCACGAGCGCCACACCCAGCCCGCTTTCCACCAACGCCAGCACGGTCTGAATCTGGATGGCTTGTTGTGCCACGCGGGGGATGAACCCGGCCTGCTGGCAAGCGAGCATGGCCGTACTGTGCAGACCGGAGGCATGCGTGGGGGCATACATGATGAACGACTCGCCAGCCATGTCTGACAGTTTGAGCAGCCCCTTATTAGCCAAAGCGTTGCCGCGGGGCAGCGCTGCGATATATTCGTCGCGCTCCAGCTGGACCAGCGTTGCCTTGGATGCCTGCAACAGCGGCACGCGCACCAGGCCAATATCCAGTGCGTTGTCTTCCAGCTGCTGCATGATGTCCACCGAGGTTGCTTCACGCAGGATCAATTCAACGCCGGGATATTCGGCGCGAAACAGCGGCAGCAGTTTTTGCAGCATCCCATAGGTGGTCGAGCCGACAAAACCGATCTGCAAGGTTCCACCGGTTCCCTCGACCGTGCTTTTCGCCGTCTCGCGAAGCTGGTTGCCGTGAAACAGCAGCCTCTTGGCTTCCACCAGCACAGCCCGCCCGCTGGCCGTCAGCGTGACACCGGTGGATTCGCGGGCAAACAATTTGACGCCCAGCTCCGCTTCCAGCTTCTGAATGGAAACCGTCAGCGGCGGCTGCGCCATGTGCAGGCGTTCTGCCGCACGGCGGAAATTGAGCGTCTCGGCAAGGATGACGAAGTGGCGGATGCGTCGCAGGTCCATGGGTTTGGCGGAATCGTTGCCGCCAAGCATAACTGAGCGTCCCGCCGCCGCCGCCGCCAGCGCCTCGCCTGCGCGCACCTCAGCCCTTGAAAACAGGAGGGCGCTTGGCCAGAAAGGCCGAAACCGCCTCCTTGTGGTCATCCGTCTGATGCGACATCGCCTGAAAGGCCGACGCCATTTCCAGCAGTGTGTCCAGGCGCGTGTGCATGGCTTCCCGCAGCAGCCGCTTGGTCAGGCGCACGGCATGCGGCGGATTGGCCGCAATGCGCAAGGCCAGCTCATTCGCCGTGGCAAGCAGTTGATGGGCTGGCACCACGCGCGACACCAGGCCCCAGCTCGCTGCGAGGTCCGGCCCAATGACCTCACCCGTGAAGGACATCTCGGACGCACGCGACATACCGATGATGCGGGGCAGCAGCCAGGCGCCGCCGTCGCCCGGAATGATCCCCAGCTTGACAAAACTTTCGGCAAATTTGGCATGTTCCGAGGCGATACGAATATCACACATGCAGGCAACGTCCAGGCCGGCGCCTATAGCAGCGCCATTGACCGCAGCGATGACCGGAACTTCGAGGTTGAACAGTGCCAGCGGCAGTCGCTGGATGCCGGTGCGGTATTCCTGGCGAATCTGCATGCCGCTGACCTCGCCAGAAGCCTGTCGCTCCATGTCGCGGATGTCGCCGCCGGAGGAAAAAGCCGTACCGGCCCCGGTCAGGATGACGGCGCGCACGCTGCGGTCGTTGTGAATGCGGTCTATCGCGGCCAGAAAGTCCGGCACGGCCGAATTACCCGTCAGCGGATTGCGGCGCTCGGGTTCGTTCATGGTCAGCGTGACCACGTGGCCTTGCTGTTCGTACAAAAGAAAGTCGGACATGGGATGGGCCTCCTCAGGCTGTGTCATAGACCTCCAGCGTAGAGGATTTACCTCACACCGTCCAATATCGATAGATACAAAATTGATACCAAATACGTATTGCTAAATGGATGCATTATTCAGATTATTTAATAAAAATCTCTCAAAAAATTGATACCAAAAAAATATCAAAAATCAACTAATAAATATTGGACGGTATCAGGCACTACTCCTATCCTTGGCTCATCGAAATAGACAGGAGTTCCCCATGAAAACGGCGCTAGGGCACCTCAAGGTGCTCGATTTGACCCGCATCCTTGCCGGCCCGTGGGCCACGCAAAACCTTGCCGACATGGGTGCTGAAGTCATCAAGATCGAGCGGCCCGGCGTGGGCGACGACACCCGCGCCTGGGGCCCTCCTTTCCTGAAGGACGCCAACGGCCAGGAAACCCGCGACTCCTCCTACTTCCTGAGCGCCAACCGCGGCAAACAATCGGTGACCGTCGATCTGGCCAGCCCGGACGGCCAGGAGATCATTCGTCAACTGGTGCGCGATGCGGACATCCTGGTCGAAAACTACAAAGTTGGCACGCTGGCCCGTTATGGCCTGGCCTACGACGACCTGCGCAAGATCAATCCACGCCTGGTCTACTGCTCGGTCACCGGTTTCGGCCAGAGCGGCCCCTATGCGGCGCTGCCGGGTTACGACTATGTGTTTCAGGGCATGGGCGGCCTGATGAGCATCACCGGCATCCCCGACGGTGAGCCCGGCGCGGCCCCCATGAAAAGCGGCATCGCCATCAGCGACCTGCTCACCGGCATGTACGCGACAACCGCCATTCTGGCCGCCATTGAACACCGGCGCGAAAGCGGTGAGGGCCAGTACATCGACATGTCCCTGCTGGACTGCATCGTCTCGATCAACTCCTACCAGGCGATCAATTACTTCCTGTCGGGAAAAATCCCGCAACGCATGGGCAACGCGCACTCCAACATGGTGCCTTACCAGGTGTTCCGCTGCAAGGAAGGTGACATCATCATCGCCGTCGGCAACGACGGCCAGTACGCGGCTTTCTGCAAGATGATTGAACGTCCGCTGCTGGCGACCGATCCGCTGTACATCAGCAGCGCGCAACGCAACCGCAACCGCACGACACTGATCCCCCTGATCGCCGAAGCCATGCTGGCACGCACCATGGAAGAGTGGGTCACGCTGCTGGAAGCCAACAACGTGCCCTGCGGCCCCATCCACAACATGAAGCAGGTGTTCGAAGATCCGCAGGTCACACATCGCGACATGCAACTGTCCTTACCGCACAAAACAGGCGTCCATGCACCCAGCGTCGCCAACCCGATCCGGCTGTCCGCCACGCCTATCCGTTATGAGCGTTCGGCACCCACGCTGGGCGAACACAACCAAGCCATCCTGAGCGAGCGGCTGGGGCTGTCCGACGAACGTATGGCCGACCTGCAAGCCCGAGGCGTCGTCTGAACGCCCCCACCCGATAAAAACCAACCGGAGACCTTCCCATGAACATTCGATTCACCCGCCGCGCTGTTGCAGCCGCGTCCCTTTTCCTGGCCTTTGGCAGCTCCAGCGTCCAGGCGCAACAAGACGCGCCTATCCGTTTTGTCGTGCCTTACCCCGCAGGCGGCGCTGCCGACCAGATCACACGCCTGGTCGCTCAGGACGCCTCCCTCATTCTGGGCCGGCCCATCATCATCGACAACAAGGCCGGCGCGGCCGGCATGATCGCCGGGGATATCGTGGCGCGCGCCGAGCCCGACGGCAAGACATTTTTTGTCGGATCCAACGCACCACTGGTCATCAACGCCGCGCTTTACGCCAAGATGCCTTATGACCCGGAAAAGGCCTTCATTCCCGTGGCCGGCATGGGCAAGTCCCCGCTGTTGCTGGTCACACGCAAGGAGCTGAAGGTCAACACCGTCAGCGAGTTGATCGCGCTGGGTAAAAAAGACCCGGGGAAGCTGACCATGGGCTCGGCCAGCAGTGGCAACATCACCCACCTCGCGGGTGAATACGCCAGCACGCTGATGGGCTTCAAGGTGACCCATGTTCCTTATGCCGGCAGCGCGCCCGCCATCATGAGCATGATGGGCAATAACGTCGACATCATGTTCGATGCGCTGCCCTCGTCCATGCAACAGGTCAAGGCCGGCAAAATCCACGCGCTGGCGATTCTCGACAACACGCGCTTTCCGCAACTACCGAACATCCCCACCCTGAAGGAGGTCGGCTACCCGAATGCCGAGGCCAGCGCCTGGTTTGGCGTGGTCGCGCCGGCACGCACCTCGCCGGCGATCGTCAACGAAATGAACAAGGCCATCAACGAAGCGCTCAGGAAGCCCGAGCTGCTCGACAAGCTGCGTACCATCGGCGCCCAACCCATGCCCGGCTCGCCGGAAGTTTTCGGCAAGTTCATTGCCGACGAACGTGCACGCTGGATTCCGCTGGCCAAGTCGCTGGGCGTGAAAGCGGACTGACAGCATGCAAAAAAGTTTTGACTCTATTGAGGCCATCAAGGCCTTTGTCGGTCAAACCGCTGTGAGCGGCGACGCGATCACGGTTGACCAGGACATGATCAACGTGTTCGCCGGTGTGACGCAGGACAAGCAATGGATACACACCGATCCCGAGCGCGCCGCGACCGAGTCCGTCTTCAAGACAACGATTGCCCACGGTCTGCTGACGCTGTCGCTGGTCACGGGCTGGTACCACCGCTGCTTTGCCTTTCCCAATCGCAAGATGGCCCTGAACTATGGCTTCGACAAAGTGCGTTTCACCGGCCCCGTGCCCAGCGGCTCGAAACTGGTGGGCCGCTTCCAGCTGGAACGGGTGGACGACATCAAACCGGATGAAGTGCGCTGCTTCTGGCATGTGGAAATCCATATTGAAGGCGCCGAGCGGCCCGTGATGGTCGCCACCTGGCTCATGCAAATCCGCTACTGAACAACTGGAGAACCCACACATGGCTGCCATAGAGATCAAACGGGTGGATGCGACGGCGGTTCTGACCATGAACCGGCCCGACCAGCGCAATGCACTGGACTTCGCGATGCGGGAAGACTTTGCCGCCGCGGTGGCGGAGGTGCGCGACGACGAGTCGGTGCGCGCGATTGTGCTCACGGGTGCCGGCGGTCACTTCTGCGCCGGCGGCGACATCAAGGCCATGGGCGAGCAGCAGGGGAAAAAACGCGACATCTTCGAAGGCCGCGAACGGATCCGGAAAATCCACCGCTGGTTTGACGAGCTGGTGGACCTCGAAAAACCCGTGATCGCCGCTGTCGATGGCGTGGCCTTTGGTGCCGGCTTGTCGCTGGCGCTGTGCGCCGACTTCGTGCTGGCCTCGCCGCGCGCCAAGTTTTGCAGCGTGTTTGCACGGCTCGGTTATATCCCGGATACGGGTGCGATGTACCTGCT
This sequence comes from Polaromonas sp. P4_H1, assembly GCF_056400945.1. Lineage (NCBI taxonomy): Bacteria > Pseudomonadati > Pseudomonadota > Betaproteobacteria > Burkholderiales > Comamonadaceae > Polaromonas > Polaromonas sp. P4_H1. Next base: position 133,749 of record NZ_JBFUKG010000005.1, read on the forward strand.
GCCGCGCGCCATCGGCCTGTCACGCGCCAAGGACCTGGTCTTCACCGGCCGCGTGGTCGGCGTCCAGGAGGCCAAGGAGATGGGCCTGGTGCAGACCATTTGCGAGCAAGACCTGCTGCAGTCCGCGCTGGACTTTGCAGAACGTTTCCACAGTGCGCCGACCGGGGCGCTGGGTATCGCCAAGAGTGTGATGAACCACGCTTTCGAATCCGACCGAAAGACGGTTTATGCACAGGAATCCATGGCACAAGCCATGTGCCGCGAGAGCGACTTCCACGAAGAAGCCGTGCGCCGCTTCCTGGCCAAGGAAGCGCCTTTGTACCAATGGCCTGATGCCAAACCCTGATTTGATGGAGGAGACTATTCATGACTGAGATCCGACCCGAGCAGGAATTTTTTGACCACCTGGCGCAGGGAAAATTCATGCTCCAGCGTTCACGCAGCAGCGGCAAATGTTTCTTTTATCCCCGTGTGGCCGAACCCGTCACGGGCGCGCGCGACCTCGAATGGGTGGAGGCCTCGGGCCGCGGCACCGTCCATGCCACCACGGTGGTGCGTGTCAAGCCACCGCAACAGCCTTACAACGTGGTGCTGGTGGACCTGGAGGAAGGCCCGCGCGTGATGAGCCGTGTCGAAGGCATGGCGCCCGATGCGGTGTATATCGGCATGAAGGTGCAAGCCCGCATTGGGACACAGGATGAACGCCCTCTCCTGCTGTTCGAGGTGGCCACAGACACAGGAAACAACTGATGACACAAGACAAATTCCCGCGCGGCAAATCGGCCATCGTGGCCGCCGCCACCTATGGCATGGGCGAGTCCCCAGGGCGCAGCTCCATGGACCTCGCGGTTTCGGCCAGTTTGGGCACACTCGATCAGATCGGCCTCAAGCCCTCCGATGTCGACGGCCTGTTCATCGGCCTGCCCGATGATTTCCTGTCGGGCCTGACCTTCGCGGAATATCTGGGCATCCAGCCCCGGCTGACCGAAAACAACCGCACCGGCGGCTCGGCCTTCCTGACGCATGCCATGTGGGCGGCGCTGGCCATCGAGGCCGGGCAATGCGACGTGGCCCTGATTGCCTACGGCAGCAACCAGCGCACGGCGTCGGGCGGGCTGGTCAGCGCCATGCGGCCGTCGGCCTATGAAGCACCTTACAAACTTGGACGTCCGGTCGGTGCCTATGCGCTGGCGACCTCGCGCTACATGCACGAATATGGCTTGAAGCGCGAGCAACTCGGCGAGGTCGCCCTGGCTGCACGCCGCTGGGCCCAGCTCAATCCCGATGCATTCATGCGTGACCCGCTCACGATGGAAGATTACCTCAAGGCACGCATGGTGTCGGACCCCATCAGCGTGCGCGACTGCTGCCTGGTGACCGACGGCGCGGCAGCCGTGGTCATGGTGAGCGCGGAACGCGCCAAACACCTGGCCAGGCGGCCGGTTTATCTGCTGGGTGCCGCTGCGGCCACCGATCACCGCGACATCACCTCCATGCCCGACCTGACCACCACGGCGGCAGTCTCCTCCGGCGCGCGCGCCTTTGCCCAGGCCGGTGTCAAGCCTTCGGATATTGACGTGGTCGAGGTCTACGACGCCTTCACCATCAACACCATCCTGTTCCTCGAAGACCTCGGTTTTTGCAAGAAAGGCGAAGGCGGTGCTTTTGTGGAAAACGGTCGCATCGCCCCGGGCGGCGCCCTGCCCGTGAACACCAACGGCGGCGGGCTGTCCTGCGTACATCCCGGCATGTACGGACTGTTCACCATGGTCGAGGCCACGCAGCAACTGATGGGGCAAACGGGCGAGCGCCAGGTGAAAGATGCACAACTGGCCGTGGCCCATGGCAACGGCGGCGAACTGTCTAGCCAGGCCACGCTGATCCTCGGTACCGAAGAAACACTTTAAGAAAGAACAGCCATGAATGACGAATCCCTCTCGCTGAAAAACAAAAGCATCGTGGTGACCGGTGCCGCCCAGGGCATTGGGCGTGCCATCGCCGACCTGGCATTGAAGCTGGGCGCCACGGTTACAGCGGTGGACCTCAACGCCGGTGCGCTGGAGGCCTTCCGCGACGAAGCCGGCAAGGACCGCGTGTTGCCCATGGTCGGCAGTGTGGCCGATATTGAATTTGCACAACGCACCGTGGACGAAGCCGTCGCCAAGTTCGGCGCCGTGCATGGCCTGGTCAACAACGCCGGCATCACCCGGCCCGCAATGATTGAAAAGATGAAGGCCGAAGACTGGCAACAGGTCATCGATGTTCACCTGTCGGGTTCTTTCTACTTTCTGCAGGCGGCAGGTCGCCACATGCTGGCGCGTTCGCGCACTGGCGACAAGGCTGCGGGCTCCATCATCAACATCTCCTCCGATGCCGGTCGGCGCGGCACCATCGGCCAGATCAACTACGGCGCGGCCAAGGCCGGCCTGCTGGGCCTGACCATGTGCGCCGCGCGCGAGTGGGCCAAGTACAACGTGCGCGTGAACACGGTCGGCTTCGGCGTGGTGGAAACGCCGATGACCGAAACCATCCGCAGTGAGAAGTTTGCCGACACCTACCTAGCGCAAATCCCGCTGGGCCGCTGGGCCGAGCCGCTGGAAGTGGCTCGTCCGGTCTGTTTCCTGCTGTCGGATGCAGCGTCCTACATCACGGGCCAACATTTGTCGGCCAATGGTGGCTACACCATCGGCGTCTGATCCACGCAGGAGAATTCCTTGAGCAACCTGTTATCGGCGTTTCGGCTCGCCACACTCCCTGCCGCTACCCATGCATTTCGCGCCGAGGTGAAAGCATTTCTCGCGTCCAGTTTTGAGGCCACGCCGCCGGACATCCGGGCTCGCTCATGGCTGGGATTTGATGCCGCCTTCAGCAAGAAGCTGGCTGCACGCGGCTGGGTGGGGGTGACCCTGCCCGCCCCATACGGCGGAGCCAGCCTGGATGCCTACTCACGTTTCGTGCTCGTCGAAGAACTGCTGGCCGCCGGCGCACCGGTGTCCGCCCACTGGATCGCCGACCGCCAGAGCGGGCCCCTGATCCTCAAGTTCGGCACGGAAGCGCAGCGCCAGTTTTATCTGCCCAAAATCTGCTCTGCCCAAGCCTTCTTTTGCATCGGCATGAGTGAGCCCAACGCCGGCTCGGATCTGGCCAGCGTCGGCACCCGTGCCACCCGCTGTGAAGGCGGCTGGCGGTTGAATGGCCGCAAGATCTGGACAACCAATGCGCAGCACTGCCACTACATGATCGCCCTGGTGCGCTCGTCCGGCGAAGCGCAGGACAGGCAACAAGGCTTGTCTCAGTTTATTGTCGACCTGTCCTTGCCCGGTGTGACAGTGCGCCCCATCCATGATCTGGCTGGTGATGCCCATTTTTCCGAAGTCTTTTTTGACGACGTGCTGCTGGCCGACGATGCCTTGATCGGCCAGGAAGGCAGTGGCTGGGCCCAGGTCAATGCCGAACTGGCCTTCGAACGCAGCGGCCCGGAACGCATCTACTCCAGCATCGTTTTGCTGGAACACTGGATCAGTTGCCTGCGCCGCATGCCGGGCGCCGCTGTTCACGCCGCCACCATCGGGCGTTTCGCCACACACCTGACCACGCTGCGCAACATGTCCATCGCTGTCACCAGCAAACTGGTTAACGGCGAAAGCCCTATCGTGGAAGCGGCGCTGATCAAGGACATAGGCACGGAGTTCGAGCAAAGCATCCCGGCCATCCTGGAAGCCGCCATCGCCATGGACCCGGATGCGCCGGTCGACGCCGACCTGTACCGCACGGTGGCCTATGTGAGCCAGATTGCACCGACTTATTCGTTGCGCGGCGGCACGCGCGAGATCCTGCGCGGCATGATCGCGCGCGGTCTGGGCTTGCGCTAAGAAAGAAAACCATGTTTGCAGAAGCCATTGAAGACATTCTCAAAAACCAGTGCACGCCGGCCGCCGTGCGGGCGATCGAAGCCGGAGGCTCAGTCGCCGCATTGTGGGACGCCGTCGCGGACGCGGGATTTCTGGAGCTGCTGGCGGCTGAGGCCGATGGCGGCGCCGACCTGTCCCTGGCCGAGCTGTTTCCGATCCTGAGCTGTTTGGGGCGTTACACGGTCCCGGTGCCGCTAGCGCAAACGATTGTGGCCCGTGCGCTGCTTGACGCCCAGTTACCGGTACCCGCCGGCATGATCACGCTGGCCGCGACCTTTCGCCGCGAAGCGGACGGCACTGTCAGCTGTCCATTGACACCTTTTGGCATGCTGGCCGACTTCGTTCTCGCCAGCGACTGCGATACCCTGTTGCTGCTGCCTTGCGCGGCGGCTCAGCGCCAAGGCACGGGGGTCCAGCACCATCTCACGGCGACGCTCACCTGGCCCGATGCCGGCAGCGCGATCTGCGCGCCACGCGGGGGCAAAATGCTGGCTGCCTTCGGGGCCGCGCTGCATGCCGCCTTGCTCAGCGGTGCGATGAACCGCGTGTTCGACATGACGCTGCAGTACTGCAACGACCGCGTTCAGTTTGGAAAATCACTCGGCAAATTTCAGGCGGTACAACACCAGTTGAGCGTGATGGCCGAACACACGGCGGCTGCATCGATAGCGGCGGAAGCCGCCTTTCAGGGCGCCGACAAAACGCCCTCCCTGCTGGCCAGCGCCATGGCCAAGTCACGTACCAGCGAAGCGGCCGTGCTGGTCGCCGCTACCGCCCACGCCTTGCATGGTGCCATCGGGGTGACGGAGGAATACGACCTCCAACTGCTGACCCGTCGCCTGCACGAGTGGCGCATGGCCCACGGATCGGAGGCTTACTGGAACACGCTGGTCGGCCAACATGTGCTCGCCAGCGATTTGTCGCTTTCAGACTTCGTCCGTACGATTTAAATTTCTATCCCCAAGAGACAAAATGAACTTCCAAAAAATCAAATCCCGGATGGTGCCGGCGCTGGCCGTCTTGTGCAGCGCCGCATGCCTGCTGCCCGCCGGGCAGGCCTGGGCGCAGGAGTTCCCATCCAGGCCCATCAAATTCATTGTTCCCTTCCCCCCGGCAGCGGCACCGATACCTCGGCACGCTACTTCGGGAAAAAGCTCGGTGAACTGACCGGTCAGCCCGTGGTGGTGGAAAACCGCCCGGGTGCCAACGGCTTTATTGCAGCCAAGGCCTTGCTCACCGCGCCCGCCGACGGCTACACCGTTTTTGTCGGCAGCAATTCGTCGCTGGCCGTCAACGTGGCCCTGTTCAAGAAGCTGCCCTACGACCCGCAAACCGACCTGGCGCCCTTGACCATGATGATGCGCGCGCCCACCGTGCTCGTGGTGCCACCCAATTCCCCGTATAAAACGCTGGCAGAGCTGATCAGCGCGGCCAAGGCGCAGCCCGGCAAGCTCAACTACGCGGCGGGTTCCGCTGGCTACCAGTTGATGTCGGAAGCGCTAAACGACAGCGCGCACCTGGACATCCGCAACGTCCCGTTCAAAGGCGCCTCCGAAGCCTTGATCGCCATCGCCTCGGGCAGCGTGGACATGGCGTTTTCCGACATCACCGCCGCATATGAGCTGGTCAAGGGCGGCAAGCTGCGTGCACTGGCCGTCGCCTCGGACCGCCGCTCACCCACTCTTCCTTCCGTACCTTATTTTGGCGAGGCCGGCGTGCCGGGCTTCACCGCCTATGTCTGGGTAGGCGCCATGGTGTCCGCCAAAACACCGAAAGCCGAAACCGACAAGCTTGCAGCCCTGCTGACACAAATCGAACGCCTGCCGGAAACCAAGGAGTTTTATGAACGCCTGGGTGCGGAGGTCATGAACGGTGGTGCGGATGAAATGCGGAAATTCCAGGCCGCCGAAATCGCGCTGTGGAAACGTATTGCGATCAAGGCCAAGGTCGAGCAGGAGTAAGTCGAACAAGAAGCGCCGCTGCGGCACAAAGTCCGCAGCGCCTCAAAAAATCACTCAGCGTTTCCGGCTTCGACCCAGCAGGTTCATGCTGCCGGAATCCTTGAAAGCCTGCTCGATTTCGCCCGCTGTCTTGATCAGCAGCGGCGCGATCGTTTCGGTGATGTGTTTGGCCGTTAGCTGTTTGGCCGAGCCGCCGCAGGTCAAGACCATGGTGCGGCCAAAGTCCTTCAGGTAAAGCGGAACCGCGACACCGGTAACGCCTTCGCGCCATTCATGGATAGACGTGCAATAACCCTGTTCGCGGTATTCTTCCATCGCTTTGGCGGTCGCCAAACTCAGCTCTTGTGCATCACGCTTCTTGCTTTTGGTTAGGTACTGAATGATTTTCTTCTGCTCCGAGGCGCTGCAAGAGGCCAGGTAGGCCCGGCCCATGGCCGTGGTGTCCAAGGCCATATGTGAACCAACCTCCAGCGGCTGGGCCAGTGTGTTGCGGCCCATCACCGCTTCGACAATCAACATGCTGTAGTCCTCACAGGCCGCCAGCGCCACCAGGCTGTTGGCGCGTTCCGCCAGTTCGGTCATATGCGGAAGAATCAGCGGGCGCATCGCCATACCACCCAACATGGCATAACTCAGCGACAAAACTTTCGCGCCCAAGCGATAAGCCGCATGGCGGCTGTCGTATTCGAGATAACCCAGCTTGACGAGTGTATGGGTCAGGCGCGACACCGAGGAGCGCGGCAGCTCGCTGTACTCCGCGAGCTGGCCATTGGTCAGCAGCGGCCGGCTGACCCGGAAGCAGGCAAGGATCAGCAACCCGCGTGACAGCGCGTTGACAAGTTGACGATCAGGAGAGCTTACAGGTGCCGAGTCATTCATATCTCAGCGACGGTGATCGCTAAATGATTTTTTTCTCGCGCAAGGTTAGCAGAGTTTCCGGGGGCAATCCCAGCAGCGCACCCAACACTTCGTCGGTGTGTTGCCCCAATCGCGGCGGGGCCATGTCTGTACGAACCGGCGTTGCGGACAGGCGGATCGGGCTGGTGACCGTCGACACCACATGCCCGTCCGGATGGGCGATATCGGTTTTCAGTTGCCGGGCCTGAACCTGAGGATCAGCAAACACTTGCGAGTAGTCATTGATCGGGGCGCAGGACACACCATGCTCTTCCAGCAAGACCAGCAATTCATCCCGCTTCCAGCGCGCCAGCGCCTGGGCGACCTGGGGAATCAGCCGCTCACGATGGATCAGACGCTGCGGTGTGGTCAGGAAGGACTCATCGCGCCCCAGCTCTGGCAGATTCATCGCACGGCAGAATTTTTGCCACTGACCATCGTTGGCAATCGCCAGAATGATCTGCCCGTCGCTGGCTGCAAACACGCCATAAGGAACGGCATTGGCATGGGCGTTTCCATAACGCTGAGGCACCTTGCCGGTGGCGAAAAAACCCGCGATCTGGTTCGACCCGAAGGCGACGATGCAATCGAGCAGCGCCGTATCGATGTATTGGCCAACACCGGTTTCAGCCCTGTGCACCAGCGCCCCCAGGACGGCAACCGTGGCGTACATGCCGGTGGTGATGTCCGCGACGGCAATACCGACCTTCTGCGGCCCAGCGCCCGGCAATTCGTCTTTCTCGCCGGTGATGCTCATCAGGCCACCCATGCCTTGAAAAACAAAGTCGTAGCCGGGGCGATGGGAATACGGGCCGTCCTGACCAAAGCCGGTAACGGAGCAATAAATAAGGGCGGGATTCACCTTTTTCAGGCTCTCGTAATCTAGGCCGTAACGCTTCAAATCACCGACCTTGTAATTTTCAACCACCACGTCGCAGCTCTCGGCCAGGGTGCGAATGATTTGCTGGCCGGTATCTGTCGCGATGTCGACGGTGATGGATTTTTTTCCGCGGTTGGCCGAGGAAAAATAGGTGGAGTCCGGCAGATTACCGCCTTGGCCATCCGCCAGCCAGGGCGGTCCCCAGGTCCGCGTATCGTCACCCACTCCGGGGCGTTCAACCTTGATCACCTCGGCGCCGAGATCCGCCAGATTTTGCGTACACCACGGTCCCGCCAGGATACGGGTCAGGTCGAGGACACGAATATGAGAAAGAGCACCTTGCATGGTCGGCTTCGTTAAAAGTTGAGGAAATGGAACGACTCATTGTGCGCATGCACCACCTTAAAAATCAACGCCCCATTCCGCTGTGCGGAACGCTGCTTGCGCTTTCAGGCAGCGTGCCTAGACTGGCTCCCAACCGGTTTTTGGCCTCAGGCCGTAAACCCGATTCCACCACACTGACCCTGGAAAAGGACAATGACTGTGACATCTGCATTTAGTACACCCAAGGCGCCTGCGCTCGACAAGGCGGGCGCTGTTCCTGCTGAAACACTGGTCGCCCCGGACTGCCGCGGCCTGAACTTCCATACGATAGATCCGGCTTTTTCCGACCTGCTGGCCTTGCGCTTGCCGTCCGAGGTGCTGGACTTCATCACCCCCCACCTTCACAAACTGGGACAAGTCGCTGGCAGCCGCCTGGACGAGCTGGCCATGGCCGCCGACAAGAACAAACCCGTACTCCGCACCCGTACCCGCTTTGGCGCCGACGAGGACTGGATTGACTACCACCCGTCTTACCGCGAGATGGAAAAAATCGGTTACACCGATTTCGGCATCCATGCCATGTCACGCGCCAAAGGGGTGCTGGGCTGGCCGACACGTTACCTGCCACTGGCGAAATACGCCTTCCAGTATTTGTTCGTGCAGGCCGAGTTTGGCCTGATGTGCCCAATCAGCGTGACCGACAGTTCGACCTTCCTGATCGAGCGTTATGGCGACGAGGCGCTCAAGGCGCGTTTCCTGCCGGGCATGACCAGCACCGACCCCAGCAAGATCCTCAAGGGCACCCAGTTCATGACGGAGCGCACCGGCGGCTCGGACATCGGCACCAACCGCCTGCAGGCGGCGCATGACGGCCAGCACTGGCGCCTGACTGGCGACAAGTGGTTTTGCTCGGCGGTTGATGCCGACGTGGCGCTGGTACTGGCCAGACCGGCGGACGGACCGGACGGCACCAAGGGACTTGCGCTGTTTGCCGTGCCGCGCCGCCTCGACGACGGTAGCCGCAACACTTACCGCATTGCGCGCCTAAAAGACAAGATGGGCACGCGCTCCATGCCCAGCGGAGAAGTGCTGTTTGAGGGCGCCGTGGCCTACCTGGTCGGCGATATCCACCAGGGCCTCAAACAAATGCTGGACCAGGTAAACTTGTCGCGCTTGTCGCACGGCGTACGTGCCGCGGCCATGATGCGCCGCTGCTGGAACGAGGCCATGGTGGTGTCCAACTACCGCATTGCCTTTCGCCGCCGCCTCATCGACCACCCCCTGCATCGCCGCCAGCTGATGAAGCTGCTGCTGCCCACGGAACAAGCACTGTCCATGTTTGTGCATGCGGCCGACGTCATGCAACGCGCCGACAGCGGTGACCTGCGCGCGCAACTGGAGCTTCGTATTCTCACGCCGCTGTTCAAGTTCCGCGCCTGCCGGGACAACGTGAAAGTGGCAACCGGCGCGATGGAGGTTCGCGGCGGAAACGGTTACATCGAAGATTTCGTCAATGAGCGCCTGATTCGCGACTCGCATATCGGCGTGTTGTGGGAAGGCACGAGCAATATCAACGCACTCGACGCGGTGCAACGCGCCGCCGGCAAGGAAGGTGCCCACAATGCCCTGGCGGAGTCGATGGCCGACTGGCTGCGGCTGTCGCCCGGCATCCCGGCACCGCTGTTGAAACTCCTCAGCACCGCCATCGAAGAGGCGCGGGTTTTGATGGACCAGAGCGCAGCAACACTGGAAGGCGAAGTGGACAGCCGCGAGGCCGCATCCCGCATGTACCACGCCGTCACCGCCGCCATGCTGGCGGGCGAAGGCGCCCGTGTCGGCCAGCAGGGCGGCGACGCACGCCGCCTGTTGATCAGCCGGCAAGTCTTGCTTCACCGCCTGCAAAGTGGTGAAAAGGATGTCCAGCGCGAAAGTCAAATCGAGATGCTGCTGCTGCAATCCGATCCCGTGCCGCTGGCACTGGCCCAGTCCCTGGTTAGCTGAGCGCCGCGCAAGCGGCACATGACGACAACAATCCCTCATGGAGACACTGATGACACCTCTGACATTTCGCAAGATTCGCAGATTTTTGTGCGTGACAATCCTGGCGGCACTCGCGCTGCCATTCGCCAACGCACAGGTCGACACCTACCCCAACCGGGTGATCCGGCTGGTCGTGCCTTATGCCAGCGGTGGCCCGACCGACCTGCTGGCGCGCTCGCTGGGCCAGCGCATGCAGGAGAGCCTGGGCCAGCCTGTCATCATTGAAAACAAGCCGGGCGCGGGCAGCATTCTGGGTGTGGACTATGTCGCCAAGTCGCCGGCCGACGGCTACACCTTGTTGTTTACCGCCAGCGCGGCCCTGGTAATCAACCCCTCCTTGAACAGCAACCTGCCCTACCGGGCCAAGGACTTTACGCCCGTCTCAAGTGCTGGCTCTTACGCGATGTTTCTGGCCGTCAACCCCAAGCTGCCTTTCAATTCCGTCGGCGACCTGATTGCCTATGCAAAACGCAACCCCGGCAAACTCTCCTTTGGTTCGGCCGGCAACGGCACCTCCAACCATTTGGCTGGCGAGCTGCTGAAGAAAATGGCGGGTATTGACCTCATGCATGTTCCCTACAAAGGGAATGCGGCGGCCATGACCGATGTGATGGGCGGAAACATTTCGATGATGTTCGACCTCCCGGCCACCACGCTGCCCCACGCGCGCGCCGGTAATATCAAACTGCTGGGCACTACCGGCCAGGACAAGAGTCCCCTGGCTCCCCAGGTCCCCCCCATTGCGAGCAGCGGTGTGCCTGGTTACGACGTCACCTCCTGGTTCGGCGTCCTGGCACCTGCAAAAACGCCGCCCGAAATTGTCCAAAAGCTCAGCAGCCTGATCGTCACGATCCTGAAGGATCCCGCCATCAGCGCCAAGCTGGCCGGCCAGGGTTACGAAGTTTTCGGCAGCACACCCAAAAAACTGGCGGACATGATGGCAGCAGACACAAAACTCTGGGCCGACCTGATCCGTGAGGCCAACATAAAGTTGGACTAGTGGACTGTAACGATTGAATCGGGAGTAATGCGCCGAGACAGGTCGCAGTACTTCCACTTCACGGGTTTAGGCTGTTTGTTGTAGTGGCGTATGTATCGCATGAGTTTTCGCTTCAGATCAGGCAAGGACGTGAACACGCCACGGGAGATGACATCGCGCTCGATCTTGGCAAACCACAACTCGACCTGGTTGAGCCAGGACGAATAGGTCGGGGTGAAGTGCATGTGAACGTTGCTGTGAGTAGCCAGGAACTCGTCAACATGCTTTGTCTTGTGGGCCGAGAGGTTGTCGGCGATGACATGAATCTCTTTGCCCGTGGGTTGGTTGGCCACGATGTCGGTGAGAAACGCCACGAACTCAGCCGAGGTATGCCTCGCAGCCGTCTTGCCCAGCACTTCGCCGGTCTTGGTGTTGAAGGCGGCGTACAGCGAGAGCGTGCCGTGCCGGAAATACTCAAAGCCGTGTCGCTCGGCGCGCCCTGGCGACAGCGGCAGCACCGGGTCCAGGCGATCCAGCGCCTGAATCGCGGTCTTCTCATCGACACTGAACACCACGGCGTTCTGCGGCGGGTTCAGATACAGCCCGATGACATCGGCCGCCTTGCTCTCAAAGTCCGGATCGTTCGAGGTGAGGTAGCCTTCCAGCAAGTGCGGCTTGATGCCGTGCTTGGCCCAGATCCGGGCCACCGTCATGTGCGAGATATCGCCGCCCAGTTCAGCTGCCAGTTTGCGCGAGGACCAGTGTGTGGAGCCGTCGGCTGGCTTGTGTTTGGTGGTTCGCGCCAACACTCGAGCTTCCAGGCGATCAGTCACCTTGTAGCGTTCGCGCCCGGCGTGGCGAGCGAACAGGCCGGCCAAGCGCTCACTCTCAAAGCGTTTGCTCCACCGATCAATATAGCTGTCGCTGCAGTCCAGCTTGGCGCGAATCTCAGCCCAGGTGAGCCCCTCGGCCAGCAGCAGAATCAAGCGGGCATGGCGCGCCGAATCGGCTCGGGCGTTCCTCGCTGCAGCTTGCTGTTGAAGTTCCATGCGTTCGCTCTTGGTCAGTTTCATCGCAACCTCCATGGGTGCAATGATACTTCCGTTTTAAACGTTACAGTCCACTAGGTGGAATGGCATTTACTTTGGCTCCCAATCATGACCGTGCCTCTAGGCCTGTCGGCGGGCCTGGGCGCGCGATACCTTCAACCAGGGGTAGGGTTTGGGCCGTCGTTTTCGCATCCGTGGCTCGATGCGTCCGGGCCGATGGCCGACCCTGCATTGGGCGATCAACGTGAACAGCCGCTGGCAATGCGTCGTGGCGGACAGTCCTCGCGCCACCCACTCCGTCCAAAGCTGCACCGTGTGCTTGAAGCTCAGGCTGCGCGGGTCCACGCCGGCATTGCAGGCGGCCTGCGCCATGATCAGTCGGATCACGTTGTAAGCCAGCAAATGGACCCACAGCTGCTTTTCATTCATCTGCGGCGTCTGGCAGCTCAGCACGTCCATGCCCGTGGTGGTCTTGAGGTTACGCAGGTCGAGTTCGACGCTCCAGAGACGCGCGTACAACGCCGAGAGATCAGCCTTGCCGACCTGTCGATGATCCAACAGTGTGGTGACCAACACCTGGTGGGCGACCTTGACCTCACGCAGCGTGATCTCATCGGGGGCGTGCGCGTACTGCTCGGGCGTCATCCACTCGGGACGGGCCGCCGGCTTGGGCCAGCGCACGATGTGGTCGCGCGTGCCCATGCGCGATGTCATGCATTACTCGGGGAACACGTTAACGGTTGCTGGCCTCCTGGACCTGCCTCTGGTGCAAATGTAGCTGAGCAAATCGCAGCAGTGCCGTGGGCGGTGCTGTCTGCCTGCAATCACCTGACTCGAAAAGGGTTGACATCGGCCGCGACCGGACGTGAATGCGGTCAGTTCAAGAGTAAAGCAAAAGCTTGTTAGGACGGACCATAAGGCGAACATAAAATTTATCGAGGCCAGAATACCCGCACAAGTATGTCCTTGTAGGTAAACGTCTGCATGGGTTACCGGTAAGCCGACACCGACGACCGGCAGCAACCGCTGCAGTCCCGTCGTTCGAATCCCAATCATCAGTGACCGCAAAGGGCCCTTTGCTGGCGGCCATGAATGACTGCTGACTGGCAAGCCAAATTTTGAAATTGAGTTTTCAGAGAGCTGCCGTTGACCAGTAAGCTGTTAGCCACAGCCACGCGAGATTGACATCCAGATCGGTCGCTGATCAGTGTTTCAACCAGTCTTGATTCTCGGCAAGCAGTGCCTTGTTCTTGCGCGCAACGTACTCGCTGAAAAAAATCCCCGCAACGATCACTGCGCCAAGTGCGATTTGGACTATGGTGATCGTTTCCATGATGTTTCCTGTATTTATTGTGCTTCTTAATGGTGCAGATCCATAAAGGCGTTCACCCCTATGGATTGCTTGCTTACTTTAAGCAAAACCTGCGTCTATTTCAAGCTCCGCAACGAGTGCTTTCACTATCTTTTCGGCAAGTAATGGCGCGAAGAACACAAGGACTCACCGAGTGATAGCTAGCGGCCTGGGTCACACTGTCATCAGGTTGTTTCGGGACTTGCACTGCCGCCACGTCGCCCGAGGCATTCTGTGCGAAAGCCGCCGGTATGACTGCACTGGCAAGAAGGCCCACCGCCGAATGGGCGAGCACCCTTGAGACCCCAAATTTCAGCACGCAGCCCCCAAAACCATCGCTACACCTCTCTGCACATCGGCAGCGCCAACTTCAATGAAATCATCGTTCGACTGAGAGATCGCACGGTTAGGATTTGAAGCCATTATTCTGCGTGAGCAAGCGAACAGGGGCGGAACGATCATTGAAAAGATAGAGGCCAATGGGGATGTTGGTTTCGCAATTGTCTTGCTGACTCCCGACGACGTAGGGGGCAAGCTGAATGAGGAACAAAGACCTCGTGCACGTCAAAACGTGCTTCTGGAATTGGGCTATTTCATCGGCCGACTAGGACGGCAAAATGTGTGCACCCTTGCCAGGGCAGACTTAGAAATTCCTACCGATTTCGCTGGAGTGGTCTGGGAACAATTGGACGATGCCGGCGCATGGAAACGTTCCCTTGCAAGGGAGCTAGATGCAGCTGGTTTTGAGATCGACTGGAACAAGGTGATGAGGTAGCTTCGCGTTCACTGAGGACATTCCCTGCAAGTGATGACACGACTGAACATGCGCGGCGTCTCATTGGGGTCATGTCCCCCTTTGATTTCCCGCAAAAACTGCGGGCTGTTGTACGGCGGGTAGGCCTTCGTAGTGAGAAGGTCGGGTGTTCGATTCATCTCTCCGGCACCAAATGAAAAGGGGATAGGCTTTCGGGCCTATCCCCTTTTTCACGTAGTCAGTATGTAACCGCTGGCTAGTTATTAGCCCATGCGGCTTTTCTCGCAAGCTTGACGCGCACAATTTACCCTTACGCCGACTCGGACCATCTCTAAATGCTGGTCAAATTTTTCGACTCCATAGTCGCGTTTAACGTGAGCTCAGGAAGCACCACATTTCCGTTGGCATGCCCCATCGTATTGAATTCAGGGCCTACATCAATGCTAATGATTACCTGCTTGATGTCCTCGATTCTGTTGTCGCAAAAGACAAATGGAACAAGATCATCAGTCAACCTTGATTCTGTCAAATTAAGCACATATTGGTCATCCCTTTGGTTCCAATCGGCGCGAATTTCACGACCGAGAAAGCAAAAGAGATGAGTGACCTCCCGGTCGCCGGTTTCGATAAAAAGGAAAAGCACGAATCCGTCACTTACATACTTTGTCGGGAGCGTCACACTCGATGTTCGAGACCTTCCGAGGGATCTGCCTTTGCATTGAATTCGACAAAATTTGGCATTGTCTTTCACGTCCAAGAGAGCAAGCAAATCGGCTCCATCCTGATCAAACTTTGGCTTCGCCACCAAGATATTTGCTCGCTGAAGCTTATGCGCGATGAGATCTTCGGCGGTGTACTCCATAACAGTTGTGTCGTTTGTCATTTACGCTCCAGTTTTCTAAAAATACGGTTGTGAGAAGCTTCAAAATTTGGCGGATTATTCGCGTGCATTCTCAGCATGGCGACGAATGACCTCGGATGGAAAGATAGGAAGGGACTACTGCTGATGCGTCCTGGACTGGGGAACCCCTTGCCAGACTATGTTCCATTCATCCACCTAGACCAGGTCCTCGAAAGCGTCTATTGGCGCACAGCCTGCCCAGAACCAGCAACGCACGGCGACTGGTCAACTGCTTGCTAACGTCGTAACGTCACTCTCTGGCCAGCAGCTTCTCCAGCATAAGATCAATTCCGAGCAAAGCCTCTAGTGATCCTTTCTCGATACCGACGTCCATGCTACTTGGCACCTGCGGCTCGCGCGGGTTGATACGGATAAGGCGTGCGCCATACTCATGACTCAAGCTGTGGCTGTTGTGTCGGACGGAGGGTATTGCCATGCCAGCGCCGATCTCCACAATCACAACGCGCGCTTGACTGTCAGAAATCGCCTCCAGCCATTGCATCTCACGCCTGCGCTGCAATTCGGCTCGCCGCTCCACCCAGTTCCAGTCGCTAAACATCAGAATATTCGGTCGGGCCAGACCCGCGCAATGCGGACAACGTGGTGGGGCGTTCAGGAGACGGCACGCATCGGCATCTACTTCCGGGGTGAACTCTGCGGCACTCCACACCCCCGATTCGCAATCCATGCATTGCAGGTGATGGATCGAACCGTGGCATTCATGAATCTGCTCCTCAGAAAATTCTGCCTTCTGAAATTGCCCGTCCACGTTACTGGTAAATATCCAGGTGCCCAGGGGCATGCGCTCACCCCATTGCCGCAATATCCCAAAACCGGCATGGGGAACGGTCTTACGGTACAGGTCGAGGCGATGCCCGTAGAAGCCCCAAGCCAGACTGGCATCCTGAAGAAAAGTGCGTGGACTGGCCACCTCAGTGAAATTGAGATTCGCCTTGGCCAGCGCCGGATAGGCCTGCCAGAACCCCTGATTGCCACGAAAGTCTGGCAGGCCAGAGTCAACCCCCATGCCAGCACCTGCGCCAATCACCAGAGCATCAGCTTCGGCAATGAGTTCAGCAGCCTTTCGATATTGGGCCATGCTATTCATTTGTACTGCGCTGAGGTGGGGATCTTCACTGCAACCCTGCCGCGCTTAACCAGCAGGAACTTACCGCTTCTTGCTTTCGGGCAGCTGCCCATCTTGCGGCATGATGAAGGAGTCTTCCCACTGCACCGCGAAATTGTCACCCGCGTCCTCTTGCACGCTTTCCTCCACGTGGTCTGCACTGGCGCTGAGGGGGTCGAAATTGGTGAAGCGTATCTTGCGGTTGCGCTCAAGCTTGGCGCGCAGGCTGGCGCGGGCAGCCGCCACGGCCTCCATGTCGATTTCAGAGGACATTTCTGGCTTGGCGCCGCTGGCCGGACGCAGGGTGTCGGGCACCGTGGGCAAGGCCCCGTTGTCGAAGTCCATGTCCGCGAACGACTGCGACATCGGTGGCCGGCTGTTCAGGGCGAGGTCTTCATCCGAAGGATCGATTTCACCCAGGAAGGCAGCGCGCACCTCTTCCAGCGAGGGGAGTTTTCCCGCCCGGACGACGGCATACGCGATACGGCACTCTTCAAACAGCTTTTGCTTGAGGTCACGGTTACTGGCACTCAACCCGCGGGGTCCGGGGACATCCAGGCAGCCGATGACGGTGCCGTCGGAGGCGCACACGGTGAACGTGCAATAAACACTGTTAAGCAATTCATGGGAACGCAAGCCCTCGGAGACATTGCGGGGCGACGTGAAACGGATGGCGGAAACCTTGACCAGCACGTGCTGGTCAAAAAAAGCACGTTTCAGCCAGTGCCAAACATCCTGTTCCTGCTCCGTCAGAAGGGGTCTGGGCCGAAGCTGCCAGCGTACGGGAATGCGTCTTTTACTCTTCGCAGCGCGTGCCGCCCAGCGGCGATGGCACAGCGCGCCCAAAGCCATTCCGGACACCGCCGCGGCAGCCAGTGTCAATGCAAGAGAATTCAACATGCGCGCCCTATTTTTTTAGAGTTTAAACACAGCACCCAGAAAGTTACAACTATGAAGGCGCCGATTGTTGCGGCAATGTCTGAAATATGAGCAATAGCGCCCCGCGCGGCGCGAGTCCCCGCAAACTCCAACCAATTCGGAGTCATTGGGCCTAAGCGTCCGTGGACTCGGTCGTCCGGCTGGCCAGCACCTTGTCAATGCGCTTGCCGTCCAGGTCAAGGACCTCAAACCGCCAGCCTGCGCAATCGACTTGCTCGCCCGTCTTCAGCAGGCGGCCTGAGACGCTTTGCAGCAGGCCTGCCGCGGTGTTGTAGCGCCCCCTGTCCTCTTCCGGGAGCTCCCTGATATCGAGCCGGACCTTGAGTTCGGACACCGGCATGACGCCATCAATCAGCCAGCTGCCGTCTTCGCGCTGAGTCGCCCAGGCATCGATCTCGGCACCAGGCTGCAATTCACCGGTGATGGCCTCCAGCATGTCCATGGGCGTCATCAGCCCCTGCACCACGCCGTATTCGTCGACCACAAACACCATGCGGGTAGACCGGGCACGAAACTGCTCAATCAGTTCCATGCCCGTGAGGGTTTCGGGAACGAACACGGCCGGCACGGCATAGGCGCCAATGCGGTCGGCCACCGAGGGGGTTGCATTCTCGCCCGGCTCGGGGGGAGAGGACAAAATCCTGCCGCGCAGGCCCAGCAGCTTGGCCACATTGACCACGCCGATCACGTCGTCGAGGCTGCCCCGACACACCGGGTACCAGGAATGGCCGGTGGCCCCGGCTTTGTCAATGGCCTCGGCCACCGTGTCGGAGGCATCCAGCCATTCGATGTCGGAGCGCGGCAGCATCAGGGAGGTGAGCAAGCGGTCGTCGAGCAAAAACACGTTTTGCACCATCTGGTGCTCGTGTTCCTCGATCAGGCCGGCGTCAACACCCTCTTCCAGGCTGGCGGCGATTTCTTCCTCGGTTACGCCGCGCTCGCCCGCGTTGTCAACGCGCAGCAGCTTGAGCACCGCGTGGGTGCTGAAGGACAACAGCCTGACAAATGGCTTGGCGCCCGTAGCCACCCACATCATGGGCCGCGACACCAGGCGCGACACCGTCTCGGGGTAGAGCTGCCCGATGCGTTTGGGCACCAGTTCGCCAAACACAATGGTGATGAAGGTGATCACGGTCACAACCAGAGCCGTGGCGGAAATATCGGCGGCGCGCGGCGCGGCCCCGAAACTCTGTATCCAGACGGACAAGCCGTCGCTGAAAGCCGCCTCGCCAATAATGCCGTTGAGCATGCCGATGGAGGTGATGCCCACCTGAACCGACGACAGGAATTGTGTGGGGTTTTCCAGCAGGCCCAGCGCCGCGTGCGCCCCCTTGTCCCCTGATTCGGACATGGCGATCAGCCGGGCCTTGCGACTGGATGCCAGGGCCAGCTCGGACATGGCAAACACGCCGTTGAGCAAGGTTAAAAAAACGATCAGCAGGAAATCCATGAATCCGGAGGGAGAATAAACACATGTCACTTTACTGTATTGGCGACCTGCAGGGTTGCAATGCGCCATTTCAGCGGCTGCTGGAGAAGATTGACTTCTCCCCAAGCCGCGACACGCTGTACCTGCTGGGCGACCTGGTCAACCGCGGCCCGCACTCGCTGGCCGTGCTGCGCCACCTGAGCCGCCTGGGCGATGCCGCCCAGTCCCTGCTGGGCAACCACGATTTGCATTTGCTGGCCTTGTGGCAGGGCATGGGCAAGCTGCACCGCAGCGATACCGCACAAGACATCCTGCAGGCCAGCGACCGCGGCGCCCTGCTGGAGTGGCTGCGCCACCGCAACATGGCCATCCATGCGCACGGCTGGCTGATGGTGCATGCCGGTGTGCTGCCCCAGTGGAGCACCGCCAAAACCATGGCACTGGCCGCCGAGGTGGAGCAGGCCTTGCGCGGGCCCGATCTGAAGGGATTCTTGAGCGACATGTATGGCAACACCCCTAACCAGTGGCACGAGAGCCTGCAGGGCGCGGACCGGCTTCGGGTCGTGGTCAATGCGCTGACGCGCTTGCGCTTTTGCACTCCGCAAGGGGTGATGGAGTTTGCCACCAAGGAAGGCGCAGAGGCGGCGCTGCACGGCTACCTGCCATGGTTTGATGTGCCGGGCCGTCAAACCGCAGACACGCCGGTCATGTTTGGCCACTGGTCAGCGCTAAAGGCACAAGACGCCCAGAAATCGGGCAGCCTGCTGCTGCCGCTGGACACGGGTTGTGTCTGGGGCGGGAGCCTGACCGCCGCCAGGCTTGGGGCAACGCCAGCGGCGTATGAACTGATCTCGGTGGCCTGCGCAGATTGAACACCTTCCCACCGTCCC
The DNA here is from genome assembly GCF_056400945.1 of Polaromonas sp. P4_H1. Classification (NCBI taxonomy): domain Bacteria; kingdom Pseudomonadati; phylum Pseudomonadota; class Betaproteobacteria; order Burkholderiales; family Comamonadaceae; genus Polaromonas; species Polaromonas sp. P4_H1. Next base: position 153,180 of record NZ_JBFUKG010000005.1, read on the forward strand.
GCTCGCGAACCTCGTCAACCCAGGCCCGCGCGACGCTGGCCGCCAGGCTGGGAGCCCTTGCCTCTTACCCTTCCTCTTACCGTTCGCCTTTACCCTGACACCTCAGACCGAACCACCGCGTCGCCCGCAGGCGGCGCCACGTTGCCGGAAGCCTCGTCAGACCAGGCGCGCGCCACGCTCGCAGCGAGCAGAAGCACCGCAGATGAAAAATAAATCCACATCAAGATGACCACCAGGGAGCCTGCGGCGCCGTAGGCAGATACCACGGCTGCGGTAGACAGGTAAAAAGCCATCAGGTGCTTGCCGACCGCAAACAGCAGCGCACCTACCGCCGCCCCCCTCACCAGGTAGCGCATGGCCGGCTTGGGCCCAGCGCTCATTCTCATCAGGGCCACAAACAGCGCCACGGAAAAGCCGAAGGACGCCACTTCATTGATGGCGTAGGCGAATTTCTCGACAGGCCAATACTCGCCCGCCCAGCCCGACAGAAGGTTTAATAAAGTGGAAACCACGAGCGAAACCAGCAACAGGAAGCCGATGGCCAGGATGTAAGCCACACCACGCAGGCGCAAGGAGGCGGTGTACCACCACTTCTGCTGGGGCGCCTTGCCGCTGCCCTGTCGCCACAAACGTTCGAACGCGTCCTGCAACTCGGCAAACACGCCGGTGGCGCCGGAAAGCAGCAGGCCAAACGCCACCAGCGAGGCGGTAATTCCCTGCGAGGGCTCCCGCGCGCTGGAAAGCGCCTGCTGGACCACCTGCGCGCCCTGGGCACCCACCACACTGCGGATCTGGTCGACCAGGCTGATTTCAATAAAGCTCTGATCCACCCACCAGCCCAGCACCGCCACCAGCAAGACCAGCAAGGGCGCCAGACTGAGAATGCCGTAGAAGGACATGGCCGCACTCATGCGCAGGCCATCGGCCTCAATCCACTGATCCACAGCGCGCCAGAGCGGTCTGTAGATATGCTGGAGCCTGTGCTGGAGCGATGAAAGGCCAACCGCCGGCAGGCCCGAAAGGCGCCGGTGAGCGGACTGGTTATCGGTATCGGTGTCGGCGGTTTTTGCCGTCATTCAGACAGCATGAGGATACGGCGGCAGAACCCGCGCCGGACGGCCCCGCGAAGAATCGTAGGTGCGCGCCGACGGTCCGGCCGGACGGGAAAGATCTCAGTCGCTGGTCTTGAACAGCGCAGCGACTTTTTTCTTGGGCTTGATGTTGGCCGAGACGCTGCTGCGCGCAGGGCCGGCCTTGGCGGTGGCTTCCCAGGCTGGTTGGGCGTCCGCTATAACGGTCGCCTCGTAGGGCTGGTCAAAAAACGGATCGCGCGGCGCCGCCGGCTGGCGATGCGGCATGTATTCGCGACGCTCCCTGCGCTCCGGCCGGTCACGCGGTTCCCGCGAAACAAACGCTTCACGCCCCGCGCCCTCTTCACCGTCGCTGCCCTGGCGGTACATGCGGCGGCCGTCGTTGATGCGGCCCTGCTCGCTGATGCGCGGGCGGTCTTCATCAAACTCGATCGGCTCCAGCTCGATCTTGGTCTTGATCAGCTTTTCAATATCGGCGACCAGGCGCTGGTCGCTGCTGGCGACAAAACTCACGGCCAGGCCTGAAGCCCCGGCACGGCCGGTGCGGCCAATGCGGTGCACATAGTCTTCGGCATTGAATGGCACGTCGAAGTTGAACACCGCCGGCACATCCTTGATGTCCAGGCCGCGCGCAGCGACGTCGGTACACACCAGCAGGTCCACCTCGCCTTTTTTGAATGCATCCAGCGCCTTCAGGCGCTCGTCCTGGCTTTTGTCGCCGTGCAGCGCGGTGGTTTTAAGGCCTTCGCGTTCCAGTGAACGGGCCAGGCGTGCGCAGCCGAGCTTGCTGTTGACGAACACAAAGGCCTGCTTCATGCCGCGCTCTTTGAGGATCTGGTGCAGTGCACGACGCTTGTCGTCAGCGCCCACACTGTAGAAGTGCTGCTCGACTGTCGAGGCGGTGGCGTTGGAGCGCGCCACCTCGATCGTCACCGGATCCTGCAGGTAGCTGGAGGCCAGGCGCTTGATTTCAGGCGAGAAGGTCGCCGAGAACAGCAGCGTGATGCGCTGCTTGGGCAGGTAGCTCAGAATGCGCTGCAGATCCGGCAGAAAGCCGATGTCGAGCATGCGGTCGGCCTCGTCGAGCACCACGTATTCAACCTGGTTGAGTACGGTATTTTTGGCTTCGATGTGGTCGAGCAGACGGCCTGGCGTGGCCACCAGCACTTCAACGCCTTTTTTGAGCTCCAGCGTTTGCGGCTTCATGTCCATGCCGCCAAACACCACCGCACTGCGCAGGTTGGTGTGCTTGGCGTAGAGCTTGACCTGTTCGGCTACCTGGACGGCCAGCTCGCGTGTGGGCAGCAGCACCAGCGCGCGCACCGGGTGGCGCGCCGGCGAGGTCGAGGCGTTCTCGTGCTTGAGCATGCGCTGCAGCAGCGGCAGCGAAAAGGCAGCGGTTTTACCGGTACCGGTCTGTGCGGCGCCCATCACGTCTTTGCCCTGCAGGACGACCGGAATGGCCTGCTCCTGAATGGGCGTCATGGTTTCGTAGCCCATTTCGGCTACGGCGCGGGCCAGCGGTTCTGCCAGCGAAAGATTGGAAAAGGAAGATGTCATTTAACCCACTATTGTCGCACTTTGGGCGAAATCCCCCTTTTTTGCCCGCCAACCGGGGTATTGCCGCCCGGATGCAGCGACGCGGGCAGCAAGCCAAAAGCCCCGTCAGCTATTGATTTAATAGCTACACACCCAGGAAAACCACGACCCGCAGCCATATTTCTTATAAATTCCGGGCGCTGAAAGTGTCGCAGGCCTTGATGCTGCCGGTTTTCAGGCCGGCGTCGAACCAGCGCTGACGCTGGGCGCTGGTGCCGTGGGTGAAGCTCTCGGGCACGACCGCACCGCCGCTGGAGCGCTGCAGCGCGTCGTCGCCAATTTTGGCGGCCGCATTCATGGCCTCCTCGACATCGCCCTGCTCCAGGATCTGGCGCGCGCTCTGCGCGTTGTGGGCCCACAGGCCGGCAAAGCAGTCGGCCTGCAATTCCAGCCGCACGCTCAGGGCGTTGTACTCCGCCCGGCTGACCCGGCCGCGCATCTGCTCCATCTTGCTGGTGATGCCCAGCAGATTCTGCACATGGTGGCCGACCTCATGCGCAATCACGTAGGCCTGCGCAAAATCGCCCGGTGCGCCCAGGCGGTTTCTCAGGGTTTCGTAAAAGCCGAGGTCGATATACACCTTCCGGTCGGTCGGGCAGTAAAACGGCCCCATGGCGGCCTGACCCTGGCCGCAGGCGGTTGGCGTGGCGCCCCTGAACAGCACCAACCGCGGCTCCTGATAACTTGCGCCACCTTTGGCAAACACGTCTTTCCAGACGTCCTCGGTGTCGGCCAGCACGGTGGAGACAAACTTCGCCATTCGGTCATCGGCAGGCGGCCGCTGGGCCGGTCTTTGTTGCGGTACCTGCTGCACCTGCGCCGGCGGCGAACCGCCGCTCAGGAGGCTCAATATGGTCAGCGGATTGATGCCGAAAATCCAGCCGCCGACCAGCGCCACCACAATGGTGCCAATGCCGATGCTGCGGCCGCCCAGCAATCCGCCGCCGCCAAAACCACTGCCCCCGCCACCCTCGTCGCGCCTGTCCTCAACGTTGTCGGATTCCCGATTGCCTTCCCATTTCATGATTGCCCCAGTTGCATAGAGAGAGAGAGAGAGAGAGATAGAGAGAGGTGGTGAGGCCGAATAGCTCGCATGGTCCGGACAGCCCGGACGCCTCACGAACGCCTCAAAATTGCTTCAACGCATGAGCCAACTTTACTAGAGAGCCATGCGCTGCGTGGAACAAAATTGAACCCCGATGTATCCACTCTTTATGGCATTTTTTGCACATTTTCACCCTGCGCGGTCAATTCGCCTTGGCATGGCGCTGCTCCTGGTGACCTTGGTGGCCCTGCTGGCCGGCTGCGCCAGCCCGATCACGGCCAGGGTCACCAGCTTTAACCAGTGGCCCGCCGATGCGGCGGGCAGCACGTTCAGCTTTATCAGCCCGGTCGACAGCACCCGCGAACTGGAGCAGGCCACCTATGAAAGCCATGTTCAGGCTGCGCTTGAAAGGCAGGGCCTGCGGCGGGCACCGCCCGGGCAGGTGGGGCGCATCCAGGCCGAGGTGCGGGTAGTCAGCCACAGCGATCAAAAAACCTGGCTGCAACCGGTCTACCACGACCACCCTGTTTTTTTGCCCCCGTACCGTGATGCGGCCGGACGTGTGTTTCCGGGGGCCTGGGTGCCCGATCCGTTCGGGCCGCGCTATGTGGGTGACCGCCAGGTGAGCCGCATCGTGTGGCTCGGCAACTTGCGCCTGCGCCTGCTGGACTCACGGGGAAGCCCACCGGGCAAACCGCACACGGTGTTCGAGTCGCGAGCCAGTTATGAAGGTGACAGCGACGATTTGCCGGCACTGATGCCCTACCTGGTGCGGGCGGTATTTGACGATTTTCCCGGCCAGAACGGGCGGACACGCAACGTGAGCTTTGACAGCGAAACCGGTGCGTTGATCAAAAAGTAATCCTCCTGAGGCTGGAAAGGCTGCGCCGGGCTGCCAGCGGCTCCGCGCTCCAGCGCGCGCCAGCCAAAAGACTTCAGGGTTTCAGGGGATCAAGGCTTGAGGCCATCAATGTCATTCAAAACGCAGGCGCAACCCCTCGAGGTCCTCTGCCACCGGGTCTGGCGATTGAATGTCCGTGTGCCATAGTTGCCCGGCCTGTACCGGCCAGGCATCGGTCAAACTGCCCGTGGTGACCAGATCACCGGCCAGCAGTGGTGGCGCGCCCGGGGTGGTGCGCAGCGCCTCCACAAAATGCAATAAAGCCTGCAACGGCCCATCCAGCACGTTGGCGCCCACGCCTTCTTCCTTCAGCGCCCCATCCACGTAAAGCCTCAGCCGCAAGCCGGCGAGCGCCTGAACCAGCGCGTCCGGCGCAATACCTGCGGTCAATTTCACGGGGTAGCCCACCAGCAGGTGGGCATGGAGGCCGGCATCCGCCACCGCCTGCGCGGCAGTGAACTTCCAGCCCGGGAAATGGGTGTGCACAATCTCAAAGCCGTGGGCTATCCAGTCAATGGCGTCCACCAGCTGCGCCAGCGTGCATGCGGGCGGTGGCGGGAAGCGCAGGCAAAACACGATCTCGGGTTCGATGCGGGGCTCGCAGAGGCCCTCCAATCGCACCTTGCCGATGTTCGGCGCCCCTGCATCAATCAGCGTCAAGCCACTTTGCCAAACAGTGCCCCAGACGGGCGCATAGACCTCATAGCGCGGCCACATGCTGCGGTTGGTAAAGCCGACTTTGTAGCCTGCGGCGCGCTCTCCGGCGGCACAGCGCGCCTCGCGCACAGCCAGAGCCGCAGCGTAGGCTGTGCCTACATCTGACGGTACCGTCGCAGGCCAGCGCAAAGGCTCCGCGTGAAGCCGGGCACGCGACAGGTCGGACACGAGGCTGGAAAGCGGGGGTGGGGAACTCATGGCCGCATGTTAGCCACAACCAGACCCACCGCGCAACGGGGAGCCATTTCGCAGACCCCAGCGAGACACCCCAGCCATACTTCACAATGGCAACATGGACACGGCCTCCACCCCTCCCCGCGTGCTGCTCACCGGTTTTGATGCGTTCGGGTTTGGCGAAGCCGGGCCGGCAGGCCCTGCGCTCAACCCCAGCTGGCTGGCCGTCCAGGCACTGCACGCCACACGCATCGCGGGCCACGAAGTGATTGCGGCACAGTTGCCGACCCGGTTCGACACATCGGTGACGGAGCTCATGCGCCTGTTGCGTCTTTACCGGCCAGCGCTTGTGATTTGCGTCGGGCAGGCAGGCGGGCGAAACGCCTTGTCGCTGGAAAGGGTCGCCATCAACGTGAACGATGCCCGCATCCCCGACAACGCGGGCATGCAACCCGTCGACACGCCAGTCGTACCGGGAGGCCCGGCGGCCTACTTCAGCACGCTGCCCATCAAGGCCATGCTGCAGGCCCTGCAGGACGCGGGCCTGGCTGCCGAGGTGTCGCAGACAGCGGGCACCTTCGTCTGCAACCACGCGTTTTACGCGCTGATGCATGCGCTGGCCACGCAGCGCGGCTTCAAACGCACGCGCGGGGGCTTTGTCCACGTGCCTTACCTGCCCGAACAAGGCTCGCCCAGCCTGCCACTGGAAGACATGGTGCGCGGGCTGCAAGTGGCGATAGCCACCGCGCTGGCAACGCCGCACGACATCACAAAAAGCGCAGGCGCAGTCAGCTAGGGACTAGCCCGGCGGCGTCGGTCTGCCCCGCTGCTCCGGCGCATCGGCGGCGGGGTCATTGCGCATCAGCCGCCAGGCCAGCCAGATGCCGATGGCCGCATTGCCGATGGCGAAGCCACTCACGAGCAAGGCGCCCCAGGCATTGAGCGGGCGGTTGTGCGCTACCCAGGCCAATGCCGTTGACAGGCCATTGAGCACGAGCATGATCCAGAACAGGGGGTTGCGTGGCTGGAACAGACGGGAGAACTTCATGGGAGTCCATGCTACCCGCTGTTGAGCACGGCTGGTCCGCACCGGCCTGGTCGCTTCGCCCTTCCCCGCTTGCCGCGCTTCAGCGGGCCGTCATCAGCGGGGCGTGAACATCGCGGGCCTGAAGTCCTGCATCTGATGGGCCGCGAGGGCACCGCTCCCATCGTCGAAATTGCTGGCCACCGCCTGGCTGTTCTGCCTGGGCTCGGCGACCTCGGAAGGAAGGTTGGCGGTCTTCGCCTGCTGCAGGCAACTGTGGCGCGCAGCCCCCATGCTGCTTTCCATGCAGTGGGCAGTGGCGATTCGCTCCGAAATCCGCTGGGTCTCGCGTACCTGCGCTTTTTTGACCTGTTCATCCGCCACCATCGCCAGGGCAACCAGCTGGCACAGAATCACGAAGCCACCCGCCACGCCGAGCAGGGTCTTGTACGGGATCTCCTGAATTTTTCGCAAATGATCTGAAAACATCGCTCGCTCCCATTTTTGTCTGACGACTCCATGCTGAGGCGAAGCTTTCAAAAGGCCACCCGGTGCAGCGCCCGTGACACTGTAGGATGGAAACGCGAAGCAGGCTTGCAGTCCCGCGCCTGCGGATCGGCCTTCACGGCGCGAGTTCTGCCACCATTGCACCGACCCGTACCAGCCGGGTCTGGATGGTGGTCGATGCGGGTCTGCAAGGGCGCCTGGCCAGGGCATCAGCTGGCGGCATTACGTCATTGGCATGCAGCCCATCAGATTCGGGTGGGCATTAAAAAACCCGCCGGCACCGGCCGTCTGGAAGCGGCGGCTGGGCGGGTCGAGTCGGTTCGGAATTTGGCGGCGAGAACACCACGCAGCAATCGTCACCGACAAGCCGGCCTATTCGGCTTGTTCGGCTTGTTCAAAAAGTAAAAAAAAGCGAACCGGTTAATTACTGGCCACAGATGGGGGAGTGCCCACACCACGGTTCGGTTTTCCTTCAGCATCTTCCCGGCGGTCGAATGTCAGCAGTTTTCCCATCACCACCTGTATCCATTGCGGGTAGGTGTATGCGGTGCCCTTGTTATGGTCAATGATCGCACCGATACCGCCACCAAAGAGAATGTTGCCAGCCATGCCCGCATTCGCACGCGAAATCGCGACACCGCGGCCATCGGTTTCACCGGGTTTGACACAGGTGACCTGCAAATCCTTGGAGGAACGGCGCACGTTGACGGTGGCAGGCGTTTTGACGCTTTGCTTGCCATAGTCGTTTTCCAGGGTGCACTCTGCATCCTTGATCTCGACGCCGGCCGCACTGAAGGTTTCAAAGCGAACCGGCGCGGAGGTGTCGTTGGTGATGGATGCGCAACCGGTCATGGCGACGCAAGCGACAAGGACGGAATACAAACGAACAGACATGTCTTACCTTTTTTGAATGAGGCTCAAAATGTAACTTCATGTTTCAGCCTTTCATCGCACGGTGAACATGTTTTTATTACCCTTGCACGCGTCGAAAGTTCAAGCTAAGGGTGAGCGTCATCCTGCCTGGTGGATTGAAACGACGGCTGAATCGGCATTCGCGCCATGCCGGCGCAAGCGGCTTTGTTTGCGGCAACCGCTGGTACAGGTGAAGCACCCTTTGTTGCTCTTTGCCTCTCTGCCTCTATGCTCCTATGCCGCCCTGCCTCTATAGCGCTTCCAGCGGCTTCAACTGCTGCAGCAACGTTGGAATCAATTCGCTGACAGTGGGATGGATGTGCATCGCACGGGTGATGGCCGTGTAAGGCTGGTCGGCGGCCATGATGTCGACCAGTGCGTGAACCACTTCGTCGCCGTTGAGCCCGAGGATGGCGGCGCCCAGCAGGCGCTTCGTGTCTGCGTCGACGAGGGCCTTGATGAACCCCTGCGTCTCGCCGGCTTCGCGGGCGCGGCCTACGCGCTGCATGGGCATGCGCGCCAGCAGCGCCGCCCGCCCGCTGGCGCGCACTTCGCGCTCTGTCAGGCCCACGCGGCCGAGCGCGGGGTCGATGAAGAGCGCATAGCACGGGATCCGGTCGCTCACGCGGCGCGGGTCGCCATCAAACAGGTTGGCGGCGACGATCTCGTAATCGTTCCAGGACGTGTGGGTAAACGCGCCCCGGCCATTGCAGTCACCCATGGCCCACACCCCTTCGGCACTGGTGCGAAGCTGATCGTCAACGATGATGTAGCCGCGTTCATCGAGCTGGATACCCGCGGCGTCCAGCCCCATGCCGTCTGTATTGGGGCGCCTGCCGACGGCCAGCAGCACATGGCTGGCAATGAGGGCGGGCGACTCCGTTGCGCACACGGTGCCGACCAAAATTCCGCGCCCTTCCCGCGCCAGCGACAGGCACTCCGCCTCCAGCTGGAACCCGATGCCCTCTGCCTCCAGGATGGCACGAATGCCATCCGACACATCCTCGTCCTCGCGGGACAGCAACTTGGCCGAACGCTCCACCACGGTGACCCGGGCCCCAAAACGCCGCATCATTTGCGCAAATTCGAGGCCGATATAGCTGCCGCCGACAATGACCAGATGTTCCGGCACTTCGGTCAGCTCCATGATTGACGCGTTGTCCAGATACGGGACGTCATGGACACCCGCCAGCTCCGGAACGGAAGGCCGGCCGCCCACATTGAGGAATATCCGCGGGGCCGCCAGCGTGCGCTCGCCGACCTTGACAGTGCGCGGCCCCACAAATGCTGCATCGCCCTGAATCACCTCGGCATTTTTCAGGCCCTGCATCCACTGGTAGACACCGTTGCGCGACTTCAGGACGATCTCGTCTTTTCGTGACTTGACGCGCGGCATGTTGACCTGGATATCGCCGGCGGAAAATCCGAACTCGGCGCCACGCCTGGCCATGTGGATCGCCCGCGCACTGGCTACCAGTGTTTTGGTGGGTATGCAGCCGTCATTGACGCAGGTGCCGCCGAAATGGGCGCGCTCGATCACCGCCGTGCGCAAGCCTTCCTTGGCGCAACGCTCTGCCAAAGCAGGCCCCGCCTGCCCGGCGCCTATGACGATGGCATCGAAAGATTCGACTTGCATGAGCTTCTCCGGTTTCCGTGGATGGGCACGGACACAAGCACAAGGGAGGCGCCCGGATGCAATGCCCCGGGAGTGCCCTATGGCAGGTTCATGACCACCCAACCAACAGTATCCGCCTCTGTGAATCCTCTGTGAATGATAGTGAGCCTTCTTCGTGCTGACTACAGCTTGACTACGGCTTGACTACAGTTGGCAATCACTGTCAGGACCGACCGAACCCGGCAATTGACCATAACGCCCAGACCCACAGATACTCGGGGGCAGGAGTGCAGCCTGACGCTGCCTGCCTGTCACATGCCTTTATTTGCCACAACGGTATTCCTGTCGGCCTTCCTGCTGTTCCAGATCCAGCCCATCGTGGGCAAGATGATCCTGCCCTGGTTTGGCGGATCATCATCGGTCTGGAGCACCTGCATCGTCTTTTTCCAGGCTGAGCTGCTGCTGGGTTACGCGTATGTGCACTGGCTGCACGAGAAGCTGCCCGGGCGGCGGCAGGCGCTGGTGCATGCGGGCTTGCTGCTGCTGAGTCTGGTCACGTTGCCCGTGGTGGCCGATCCGGCCTGGAAGGGCACGGCGCTGGCCCATCCGGGCCTGAGCGTGCTGGCGGTGCTGGCCACGGCAGTGGGGGCGCCGTACCTGTTGCTGTCAACCACCGGGCCGCTGATGCAGGCCTGGTACGCCCGCTCGCATTCGGCGTCGCTCACCACGGCACGGCCGTACCGGCTGTATGCGCTGTCGAACCTGGCCTCGATGCTGGGCCTGCTGTCCTACCCGGTGCTGATCGAACCGCTGTTGCCCGTCGGGGCACAGCTCCAGTCGTGGTCGGCTGCCTATGCCATGTTTGTCGTGGCCTGCGTGGCCACCGCGGCGCTGGCATGGCACCGCATGGCGCCGCCAGCCATCGCCCACCCGGCCCCGCTGGCAACGACGCCGCCGCCGGGGTGGCGGGAATGCCTGCTGTGGGTCGGCCTGTCGGCCACGCCTTCCATCCTGCTGCTGGCCATGACGCGCCACCTGACGCAGGATGTGGCGCCGGTGCCCTTCCTGTGGGTGCTGCCGCTGAGCATCTACTTGCTGAGCTTCATCCTGTGCTTCGATGCACCGCGCTACTACGTGCGGCCGGTGTTTCTGGCCGCGCTGCCGCTGGCATTGCTGGCGATGGACCGCGTGCTCGACAACGGCATGGACGTTCCGCTCCTGGTCGGGCTGCTTTGCGCCTGCCTGTTCATCTTCTGCATGGTCTGCCATGGTGAGCTGGTCAGGCGCAAGCCGCCGGTGCGGCACCTGACGCTGTTCTACCTGATGCTTTCGGTGGGCGGGGCGCTGGGTGGCCTGCTGGTCGGCCTGGTGGCACCCGCGATTTTCACCGCCTACTTCGAGTTGCCGCTGGGCCTGTTCCTGTGCGCAGCCCTGGTGGTGACGGTGCTCTGGCGCGAACTGCGTCCCGTCTGGCGCGGGCTGCTGCTGGTGGCGCTGCTGGGCTATGGCTGGCGGCTCGGCGACATTTCGCAGGAGTACGTTCAGGGCTACCGGCGGGTGGTGCGCAACTTCTACAGCCAGCTGCGCGTGCAGGACAACACCGATGCCGCGCTCGGGCCGCAGCGCACCATGCTGCATGGCCGCATCAACCACGGAGAGCAATACACCGCGCTGGCGCACCGGCGCCAGCCGACGGCCTACTACTGCGAGAAGTCAGGCATTGGCCGGGCCATCCGCGCCCTGCCGCAGGCGCAGCCGCTCAAGCTCGGGGTGGTCGGACTCGGCGCCGGCACGCTGTCGGTTTATGGGCGTGCGGGCGACGAGATGCGCATCTACGAAATCAACGAGCAGGTGCTCGACCTCGCCCGCAGCGAGTTCAGCTACCTGGCCGACACCCCCGCACGCATCGTGCCGGTGCTCGGCGACGGGCGACTGATGCTGGAGCGTGAATCACCGCAGCAGTTCGACCTGCTGGCCATGGATGCTTTTTCAGGCGACTCGATCCCGACGCACCTGCTGACCCTCGAAGCAATCCAGACCTACCTGGGCCATTTGAAGCCCGAGGGGCTGCTGGCCATCCACATCACCAACCATTACCTGGACCTGCGGCCGGTGATGGCGGCCGCAGCGCAGCACTTCGGCAAAGCCGCGCTGCTCTATGAGCTGGAGCCGGCGGACAACGATGCCTATTGCCGCCATTCGATCTGGGTGCTGTTCATGCCCCCGGAAAGCGCGGCCAGCCTGCCGGCCGGACTGCAGGGTGGTGAACGGCTGGTATCCCGTCCCGGTTTCGCCCCCTGGACCGACAGCTTTTCAAACCTGCTCGGGATTCTGAAATAAGCCAAAGCCCTGCCTGCGGCCTCGGCCAGAAGCAGCGGCCACGACGAAGCTCCCTGGAAAACACATGGCCATACACGCCCCCGGCGGCGCCATCAACCCGCACGTCGATCACCATGTGTCCGCCACTCAGCAACGTATTGCCGCGCTGAGCATCACCGCGGCAACGCTTTTCAGGGCAAGCCGGCGAGCAGCTTGCGCATTTCGGTAACCGTGAATCCGCGCAGCGTCTGCGTGCGGACGTTCCCCAGGCTGGCGGTTTGCAGGCTCAAGGCCATGAGAGCGTCTTCGGGGCCCTCGGTAACCAGTACCAGGTCGTAAGCGCCCAGTGTCCAGTGAACACTTTTCACCGTGATGCCTTTGCTTTCGGCCACAGTCTTGAAAGCCTCGAAGCGGTCTGGTGAACCCTTGATCGTGCGGGCGCCCTGGTCAGTGAAATTCATCAATGTGATGTATGCAGGCATTGCCGTTCTCCTTGCTGTATTGAATGCGTGGATAAACCGGCGGTCGCTTGGGTATTGCCGATGCGCCGAGGAAGACCGCCATTGCCCCGGCCTCAGAGTACAAACCCTTTGCCAACCAAAACTATAGCCCCCGCATTCGGAAAATCAAGGGACGCGAGGGCCATTTTTTCGCGCTTTTTTTTGGGGCGGCCCGCGCGCAGTCAAAGCCTCCCACGGCCCACTTTTCACTTCGCACTGATCGCGTTTTTCGCACTTTCCTTTTTTTGTAACCCGGAAACACCCGGAAACACCATATACAGCCCTCCTCAGTGATTGACGGACCGGGTCAACAGGGATCAGAATCAAAAAGTCCGCCCTTTTCGGGGTTCGCAGGGATGAAACAACAAGTCCGCTTTTGCACCAGTGCCGACGGCACGCGCATTGCATATGCCATGAGCGGCAATGGGCCACCGTTGCTGATGTCGACCACGTGGCTGACACACCTTGAATACCAGCACCGCAGCAGCCTTGCCTGGCGCCCCTGGCTCGATGCCCTGTCGCAGCACTACACCCTGATTCGCTACGACCCGCGCGGCTGCGGCATGTCGGATCGGGCGGTGGCCGACCTCTCGTTCGAGAGCTGGATGATGGACTTGGAGGCGGTCGTTGCAGCGTCGGGCTATCAGCGATTTGCCCTGCTGGGGGTGTGTTGGGGCGGGCCGCTTGCGATGACGTATGCGGCACTGCATCCGCAGCGGATCAGCAAACTGGTTCTTTATGGAACGTATGCCCGGGGCAGGCTCCGGCGAACCGGCTCTCCACAGGAAATCGAAAAAGCCAGATTGCTGCTGGAGCTGACGCAATTGGGGTGGGCCCAGGAAAACCACGCATTCCTGCAGGTGTGGGCCACCGCATTCCAGCCCGGCGGCACGATGGAGCACTTGCGTTCGTGGTGTGAAATGCAGCGCATCAGCACCTCGGCGGAAATGGCGGTGGCGCTGAGCCGTGTGTCTTTCGACGTGGATGTCAGCGCCATGGTGCCCCGGATTGCATGCCCGACGCTCGTGATTCATGCGGATCGGGATGCGGTGGTTCCGATCGAGGAGGGGCGGATTGTTGCCTCGCTGATTGCCGACGCACGCTTCGTTCAGCTCGATAGCGTCAACCATATGCTGCTGCCGGCAGAGCCCGCCTGGGCGCGGTTTCTCTCGGAGCTCCGCGGCTTCCTGCCCGAGGGCATCAACGACCGGAGCGCCTCCGGCGAACAGGTACGTCTGGCCTTACTCACCGCGCGTGAGAACGACGTGCTCAACGCATTGGCGCAAGGCCAGAGCAACGCGCAGATTGCCGATGGACTTGGCCGCTCCGAGAAGACCGTGCGCAATCACATCACGCGCATCTTTGACAAGCTGTCGGTGCAGACCCGTGCGCAAGCGATTGTGCTGGCGCGCGAGGCCGGGTTTGGCCGGGAGCGCGCCATGTCTTGAGGCGCTGAACCGGGACGGGTGTCCCGGTTGCGGTGTTTTTTTGAGGGGGCTTGGGACCAGGGACTCTAGGAGGTGCACTCCGCGCCGCCCATAGTGGGTGTACTGAAGTTCATTGCCGAACAGGATGAGGATGGATCCGGATCGGCGGATGTTCTCCAGTATTTGTTCAACTTTTCAAGGAAACCATCATGCCTAAATATGTCATTGAACGCGAAATTCCGAAAGCAGGAATGCTGCCCCCAAGCGAGTTGAAGGCCATCTCAAGAAAGTCATGCGACGCCCTGGAGAGCATGGGCCCCCAAATCCAGTGGGTCCAAAGCTACGTCACCGGTGACAAGATCTACTGCGTCTATATCTCGCCCGATGAGGACACCATACGCAAGCACGCGACCCTGGGCGGCTTCCCCGTCAACAGCATCGCCCGCGTACAGACGATCATCGATCCGACAACGGCCGAGTAGCGATCGCCGGCCTTCCCAGCGTTGTACCCGAAGGCCGGAGGTTTCCGGTGCAGCCGGCTGCCTCTGGCCTGCCTGACGTCGCCCTGCCCCCCCGGCAAGCCCGTCAGCGTGCCCGCCTGCGCCAATCAAGCCTTGGGCAGCGTCACCCCATGCTGGCCCTGGTACTTGCCGCCGCGGTCCTTGTAGCTGGTCTCGCACACTTCGTCGCTCTCGAAGAACAGGACTTGCGCGCAGCCTTCGCCCGCGTAAATCTTGGCGGGCAGCGGTGTGGTGTTGGAGAATTCCAGCGTCACATAGCCTTCCCACTCGGGCTCAAACGGCGTGACGTTGACGATGATGCCGCAGCGGGCGTAAGTGCTTTTGCCCAGGCAGATGGTCAGCACGTTGCGCGGGATGCGGAAATACTCCAGCGTGCGGGCCAGCGCAAAGCTGTTGGGCGGGATGATGCAGCTGTCGCCGTGGAAGTCGACAAAACTTTTTTCATCGAAGTTTTTCGGGTCCACCACCGTGCTGTGGATGTTGGTGAACACCTTGAATTCGGGGGCGCAGCGAATATCGTAGCCGTAGCTGGAGGTGCCGTAGCTGATGATCTTCTTGCCGTCGGCCTCGCGGATCTGGCCAGGCTCGAAGGGCTCGATCATGCCGGTGCTTTCTGCCATCCGGCGTATCCATTTGTCGCTTTTGATGCTCATTGGGGAAATTCCTTGGGTTGGCTAGATTGTAGGCAAGCCATGGCCGGCGCCGGCCAGCGCAAGTTACCCATGAATTGGACGGTTTGCCCAGCCTGCTTTTCATGGCACGGGCAGGGAGCCGATTTGGCTCCTCAAAACCAGCCGGTCAGGCTGATTCCGCCTGTGAAATCACGGTTTTCTCGATCAGCCGGTCATCGCCCAGCACGATCAGGGAAAAGAGCAGCTCGTCCAGGCTGCCGGCCTGGCCGGTCTTGCGGGCCAGCAGCGGCGTGGCCTGGGGGTTGAGCACCACAAAGTCGGCCTCGCAGCCGGGCAGCAGGTTGCCCACCACGCCCTGCAGGCCCAGCGCCCGGGCCGCACCGGCGGTGTGTTGCCACCACAGGTGCTGGGGCGGGAGCGACACGCCGGCTTTGGTCTGCCCCTCGCGCCCCACGTAATACGCCGCCAGCATGGTGTGAAAGGGGCTGAAACTGGTGCCACCGCCCACATCGCTGGCCAGGCCATACAGAAAGCCTGCGCGGTCGGCGCCGACATGGTCAAAAAAGCCGCTGCCGAGGAAGAGATTGCTGGTCGGGCTCACCGCTGCGGCGGTGCCGGTGCTGCGCATCAGGGCGCGGTCCTCGTCGTCGAGGTGAATGCAGTGCGCATAGACGGCGCGCGGCCTGAGCAGGCCGAAGTCCTCGTACACGCTCAGGTAGCTGCGCGCCTGGGGATAGAGCTGGCGCACCCAGGCGACTTCGTCCCTGTTTTCCGCCACGTGCGACTGAATCCACACATCCGGGTATTGCGCGGCCAGTTCGCCGGCGCCGCGCAGCTGGGCCTCGCTGCAACTGGGCACGAAGCGCGGCGTGATGGCGTAGCCCAGCCGGTCCACGCCATGCCATTTTTCAATCAGCGCCTCGGTATCGATCAGGCTTTGCCGGGTCTCGTCCCGCACGCCATCGGGCGCATTCTGGTCCATCAGCACCTTGCCGGCGATCATGCGCAGGCTGTGCCGTTGCGCTTCACCCAGCAGCGCGTTGACCGATGCAGGGTGCGAGGTGGCAAAGGCCAGCGCCGTCGTCACGCCGTGGCGCAGCAGTTCCGCGATGAAAAAAGTCGCCGCTTCCGCACTGTATTCGGGCGCCGAGAAGCGTTTTTCATGCGGAAAGGTGTAGTTCTCCAGCCAGGGCAGCAGGCCCTCGGCGGGCGAGCCGATCACGTCGATCTGAGGATAGTGGATGTGCATGTCCACAAAGCCCGGCGCAATGATGCGGCCCGGCAGGTGTTCGACCTGCAGGCCGGGGTACTGGCTCTGTGCCTGGGAGGCGAGTTGCTGGTAGCTGCCAATGGCCTGCACCACTTGTCGGCCCGCTGCGTCAGGGCCCACCACGAGCAGACCATCCTGCTCGAATGCGGCCCGGCCCGGCTGGCTGTCGGGGGCGGCAAAGTACAGAAGGCTGGCGCGGTAGGCTTTCATGCCCGCAAGGTTACCGCAGCGCGGCCCGCGGTGCATATGCCGCGCCGGATGAGCACTATCTGGCCGGCGCCCCGGGTGCCCCTGGATTCCCACGCAGCGTGCAGCTGTCGCCGACCGACTCGCGCCAGACGCGAACCGCCGCCAGTGACGGCAGGGCCGGCGCCAGCTGGCGCCAGATAAAGGCACACAGGTTTTCCAGGGTGGCCGGGCCCAGGCCCGCGATGTCGTCGAGCATGTGGTGATCCAGCTGGGGGCGCAACTGCTCGATGGCCCGGCGTACCAGCCCCAGGTCCACCACCATGCCGGTCCGCGCGTCGGGCTGACCGGAGAGCGTGACCTCTGCGTTGTAGGTATGCCCATGCACGCGGCGGCTGCTGTCGGCCTCGACCTCGCGCTTGAGCGTGTGGGCCGCATCAAAAAAGAACTTCTGGCTGATTTCGTAGCTCATCGTATGCCCGTGATCTTGTGGGTCTGCAGGCTCAGCCGCCAGGCGGGCCGCTGCATGCACAGGGAAATGCAGGCCTGGGTGTTGTCGGCGCGCCGGGCGTTGTCCATGGGCTGCAGAAAGCGGTGCGTGAAGCGGGCCGCCTCCAGCTCGGACAGCTCAAAGCCGGCCTGCGGCCACACCACCTTGAGCTCCTGGCCTTCCCGCTGTATCCACGGGGCGCCGGCCTTGGGGCTGACGCAAATCCAGTCAATGCCGGCAGGCGCGGCAATCGTGCCGTTGGTCTCCACCGCGATCTGAAAGCCACGCGCATGCAGGGCTGCGATCAGTGCCGCATCGACCTGCAGCAGCGGCTCACCGCCGGTCATGACCACCAGGCGGTGTTCGCGGTCATCCGCCGGCCACTGGGCCTCGATCTGGCGCGCCAGCGCATCGGCGTCGGCAAACTTGCCGCCCAGCGTGCCGTCGGTGCCGACAAAATCGGTGTCGCAAAACTGGCAGACGGCGGTGGCGCGGTCCTGCTCGCGGCCGGACCAGAGGTTGCAGCCGGCAAAGCGGCAAAACACAGCCGGGCGTCCGGCGTTGGCGCCTTCGCCCTGCAGGGTGTAGAAAATCTCTTTGACCTGGTAGCTCATGCGGCCCTCCGGAACACGGGAGGGGGCGGCAGGGAGCAAGGGCGAGAAATGGAAGAAATGGGAGAAATAAAGCTGGCGGCCACGCGCGTCGACATGACAGTGGCTGCGAGGTTTTTATACATGGTAGTCCTCTACATGGCCCCGGAAACATCAGAAACAACAAACACCAGCACGCCGGGACAGCATGCTGGCAAGCTGTGATTTTAACGCGTCAAGCCGGACAGCGCCTTGTCAGCCGGTAAAGCCCGCCTCGGCAGGGGAATGGGCACCAGCGCCGGCACCCCGCAGGCGCCGCCGTCGCCGTCGTCCTGGTGCTCGCTCGACCCGGGGCCGGGTTCACGCCGGCCGGGGGTAGGCCCGGGTCATCCAGCCGTAGATGGCCGCGCCGGCCAGCAGCGTGGCGGCCGCAATTTCCAGCGACAGCGTGAAGCCTTGACCCGCGCTGCGGGTGTGCCTGAGCAGCACGGCCACCAGTGGCGGCCCCAGGATTTGTCCCACACCGTAGGTAGCCGTGAGCAGGCCCATGAAACTAGCCGCGGTGACGGGGCGCAGACGGCGTACCTCCTGCATCGCGAAGAAAGTGATCGCCGTGAACGGCAGGCCGAGCAGCAGGCTGCCGCCGGCAAAACCGGCCAGGCTGGGACTCCAGATACTGGCTGCAATGCCAAGTGCCTGCGTGACATAGCAGCCCGCCAGCAAGAGACGAAAGTCGATGCGGGGCGAAATGCGCGTGGCCAGCAGCGCACCCACCATCACCCCCAGCCCGAAGATGGGCCAGAACAGGTCCAGCCATGCCGATCCCGGCAGCGCGGTGCGGGCAATCACCGGCAAAAACGTGGCGGTGATGATGTAGCCAAAGCCCGCCAGCCCGTAGGCCAGCGCCAACAGCATCATCTCACCCCGGCCGTGCCGGACCGACGAGTCGCCGGATGGGCCGATCGCGCGCGCACCGAGTGCCACCAGACGCTCGTCGCCCCCTCGCAGGACGCGCCATACCATGGCCGCCAGCCCAAAAGCCAGCACGCCAAAAATGGCCCATCCGGTAGCAGCCGTCCAGTCCCAGGCCACCATGCCGCTGGCGAACAGGCCGCTCACCACAATGCCCGCGCCCGGGCCGACGTAAATCAGGCCCCCCAGCGCCGGCGTGCCGAGCCGGGCCAGCCGCGACAGGCACCAGCCCGAGGTGAACACAAACACCACTGCGCTGGTCATGCCGGCGGCGAAGCGCAGCACCGGCCAAGCCGCAGGCTGCTGCCAGGCCATGGCCAGGGTCAGCGCACCGGTGGCCAGCAGCCCGGTGCGCACCAGGGACACATAGGCCAGCGACGGCAAGCCCTGGAACCGGGCCCACAGCCAGGGCTGCAGCGTGCACAACAAGGCGCCCAGCATGTAGCCGAAGTAGTTGGCGCTGGCGAGCCAGCTGGCCGATGGCAGATCGACGACGCCGTCGTTCAGCATCATGGGCAGCAGCGGCGTGAAGGCAAAGCGTCCTATGCCCATGGCCACGGCCAGCGACACCAGCCCGGCCAGGGCGATGGCCCTGGGGCCAGGCAATGCAGGCGTCCGCTGCGGCTGCGGATCCGGCATCAATGCCATGCCCGGAAATTCATCATCGACAGCATCAACGACACCTCTCGCCGGGCCGGCGCAGCGACCCGCTCATTGAAAGGTTTCAAAGGTTTCGTCCAGACCTTGGATAAGGGCCTGTCGGTCAGGTGCGTCGATGAAACTGGCCTCGAAGCTGTTGCGCGCCAGTGTGTAGGCGTGCCCTGCATTCAAGTCCACCGCGGCAAAGGTTTGCGTGAAGTTGTCATTCATGTAGCCACCAAAATAAGCCGGGTCATCCGAGTTGATGGTGGCCACCAGCCCCGCATCCAGCAACGTGCGAAGGTTGTGGCTGGCCAGGTCGGGAAACACGCACAGCTTGAGATTGGACAAGGGGCACACCGTGAGCGGAATGCGGTCCTGGGCCAGGCGCCGCATCAGGGCCGCGTCCTTGCTGGACTGCACGCCATGGTCGACCCGCTCCACCTTGAGCAAGTCCAGGGCCGTCCAGACATAGGCGGGCGGCCCTTCTTCACCGGCGTGCGCGACCAGGTGAAAACCCAGCTCACGGCAACGGGCAAACACGCGGGCAAACTTTTCAGGCGGGTTGCCCACCTCGCCGGAGTCCAGCCCGACACCGATGAATTTGTCGCGGTAAGGCAGTGCCTGCTCCAGCGTTTCAAACGCCTCCTCTTCGCTGAGGTGGCGCAGGAAACACAGGATCAGCGTGGCGCTGATACCGAGTTCGGCACCGGCATCGACGCAGGCGCGGTGCAGGCCATTGATGACGGTCTCCATGCCGACGCCGCGCGCCGTGTGCGTCTGCGGGTCGAAGAACAGCTCGGCATGGACCACGTTGTCCTGTGCCGCCCGCAGCAGGTAGGCGCGCGCCATGTCGTAGAAGTCCTGCTCTTTCAGCAGCACACTGGCGCCGGCGTAATAGATGTCGAGAAAGCTCTGCAGGTTGGTGAAGGCGTAGGCGCTGCGCAGCTCGTCCACGCTGCGGTACGGAATCGCCACGCCATTGCGCTGCGCCAGCGCAAAAATCAGCTCGGGCTCCAGCGAGCCCTCGATGTGGATGTGCAGCTCGGCCTTGGGCATTTTCCGGAGCAGCTCGGGCAGGCGGTCGGCGGCAATGGGTTTAAGCAGTTTCATGACAATTCCCTGAACGAAAAAGCTGCCCGAGGGCAGCTATGGCATCACGTTTTTGCTCCTTCCCCCGCTGGGGGAAGGCTGGGATGGGGGCAGCTGGCGGTACACAGAGCACTTGCAATAGATGCGCCGCCGGCCCTCACCCCAACCCTCTCCCAGGGGGAGAGGGAGTGAAGAGGCCCTCACCCCTGCTCTTTCCCGGAGGGAGAGGGAGTAAAAACTCAGTTACCGGGAACCTTGCCTTCCACGCCCTTGACGTAGGTCTTCAGGCCACCCAGGAACTTGTCGTCGGCCACCACGTCCTTGCCCAGCAATTCCTTGCCAGTGTTGTCCATGATGGGGCCCTTCCAGATGGCAAAGCTGCCGTCCTTGAGGCCGGCCTTGATTTCGTCGATGCGCTTTTTGGTTTCGGCGGGCACGTCCTCGGCGATGGACACCATGTCGATGGCGCCTTCCTTCACGCCCCACCAGATCTTGTCCGGCGAAGTCTGCCACTTGCCTTCCAGCGCGTCGCGGGTGGCCTTGATGTAGTACGGACCCCAGTTGATGACGGCGGAACCGAGGTGGGCCTTGGGGCCGTAGGCCGTCATGTCGGAATCCCAGCCGAAAGCGCGCTTGCCTTTTTCCTGGGCGGTCTTGAGCACGGCGGGCGAGTCGGTGTTCTGGAACAGCACGTCTGCGCCGCCGTTGATCAGGGACGTCGCGGCCTCGGTTTCCTTGCCGGGGTTGAACCACTCGTTGACCCAGACCACCTTGGTCTTGATCTTGGGGTTGGAGCTCTGTGCGCCGAGCGTGAAGCTGTTGATGTTGCGCACCACTTCGGGAATCGGCACCGAGCCGACCACGCCCAGCGTGTTGGATTTGGTCATCTTGCCGGCGATCACGCCGGCCATGTAGGCGCCTTCGTAGGTGCGGCTGTCATAGGTGCGCATGTTCTCGGCGGTTTTGTAGCCGGTGGCATGCTCGAACTTGACGCCCTTGTTGTCGGCCGCCACCTTGAGCATGGACTCCATGTAGCCGAAGGTGGTGCCAAAGATCAGCTTGTTGCCTTCACCTGCGAGGTCGCGGATCACGCGCTCGGCATCGGCCGACTCGGGAACGCTTTCCACAAACTTGGTGACCACCTTGTCGCCGAATTCCTTTTCGACCGCCTTGCGGCCGTTGTCGTGCGCAAAAGACCAGCCGCCGTCGCCCACCGGCCCCACATAGGCAAACGCGATTTTCAGCGGCTCGGCCTTGGCCGGCGCTGGTGCCGAAGCCGCGGGGGCGGGCGCAGGTGCGGGTACAGGCTCATCCTTCTTGCCGCAACCTGCCAGGGCCATGGCTGCCACTGCGGATGTCGCAGCCAGTTGGAGCAAGGAACGTTTTTTCAGGTCAGTCATGTCGTCTCCTGTAGCGACGGGTTTGCAAAAAAAGGCCATTATGAGCCCGGAAATTGATCCCAGAAATGAGTCCGAAAAATCAGGACCCAGGGTAAAACGGTTTGCCAATGGAGCCCGGCATGTTCACGCGTATCCACTGGGGGTTGCGCGAAATCAGCGCCAGCACCACGATGGTAGCCAGGTAAGGCAACATGCTCAGGAACTGGCTGGGAACATTCACCCCCGCGCCCTGCAGGTGGAACTGCAGCATGGTCACGCCGCCAAACAGGTAAGCCCCAAGCAAAACCCGGGCCGGGCGCCACGTGGCAAAGGTGGTCAGCGCCAGCGCGATCCAGCCCCGGCCGGCCACCATGCCTTCAACCCACAGCGGGGTGTAGACCGTGGAAATGTAGGCCCCGGCAAGGCCACACAGGGCACCGCCCGCAACCACCGCCGCCAGGCGAATGCGCCGCACCGGGTAGCCCAGTGCATGGGCCGACTCGGGCGATTCGCCCACCGCCCGGAGCACCAGGCCGGCGCGTGTGCGATAGAGAAACCAGATCAAGCCAAACGCCAGCGCAATGGTCAGGTAGACCAGGGGGTGCTGGCGAAACAGCGCCGGCCCCAGCACCGGAAGATCGCTGAGCACCGGAAGCTCCAGCGGCGTGCGCTCGGGCAACTTGGCCTGCACATAGGGGATGCCGACAAAAGCCGAAAAGCCCACGCCGAAAAGACTGAGCGCCAGCCCGGTGGCGTACTGGTTGGTATTGAGCCAGATAACCAGCACGCCAAAGATGGCCGCCAGCACGGCCCCGGCCGCCATGCCCGCGACAAAGCCCAGCAAGGTATTGCCGGTGTGCACCACGGTGGCAAAGCCGGCAATCGCCGCGCACAACAGCATGCCTTCGGCACCCAGGTTGACGATGCCGGCCTTTTCGTTGATCAGCAGGCCCAGCCCGGCAATGGCCAGAACCGTCCCCGCGCTGAGCGTGGCGGCAAACAGCAGTGCATAGGACTCCATCAGTGCGCCTCCCGGGGGGTTGTTTGCGGGATGACGGGGATGGGCGCCTGGCGCGCAGCCCTGACGAATTTGATGCGGTAGGCGATCAGCGTGTCAGCCGCCAGCAGCGTGAACAGCAGCAGGCCCTGGAAAACGCCGGTGAGCGATTTTGGCAGCCCCAGCCGCGACTGGGCCAGCTCGCCACCAATGTAGAACATGCTCATCAACAGGGCCGAGAAAACCATGCCCACCGGATGCAGCCGCCCGACGAAAGCCACGATGATGGCGGCAAAGCCATAACCCACGGGGACATGGGGCGTGAGCTGACCGATTGGCCCGGCCACCTCCAGCGCACCGGCCAGGCCGGCCGCACCGCCCGAGGCCAGAAGCGCCACCCACAAAGCCTTGCGCGAGGAAAAGCCGGCATAGCGCGCCGCCGCCGGCGCCAGGCCACCGACCTGCAAGGCAAAGCCGGCTCGGGTGCGAAACAAAAACACCCACAAGGCGGCCACACCGAGCAGCGCCAGCAGCAGCCCGATGCTCACGCGCGAGCCCTGCACCAGCCGGGGAATTTGCGTGACGGCCTCAAAATTTTTCGTCTGCGGAAAGTTATAACCAGCCGGGTCCTTCCAGGGCCCGTAAACGAGGTAGCCGAGCACCAGCACCGCCACGTAGACCAGCATCAGGCTGACCAGAATTTCGTTGGCATTGAAGCGGTCCCGCAGCAGCGCCGTGAGCGCCGCCCAGGCCATGCCGCCCGCCACCCCGGCCAGCAGAATGGCCACCACAATCCAGCTGCCGGTGGTTTTGTCGGCCAGCAAGGCCATGCCGCCGGCCGCCACGGCGCCCATCACAAACTGCCCTTCGGCGCCAATGTTCCAGACGTTGGAGCGAAAGCACACCGCCAGGCCCAGCGCAATGATCAGCAGCGGCGTGGCCTTGACCATCAGCTCGCCGAACGCATAAGACGTTTTGATGGGGTCCCAGAAGAACACCAGCAAACCCTTGACCGGGTCCTTGCCCAGCGCCGTGAACATCAGCACGCCAATCACCACAGTCACCAGCAGGGCCAGCAGTGGCGAGGCATAGCTCCAGAACTTCGAAATCTGGGGTCTGGCTTCAAGCCGCAGCATGTAGAACTCCTTTTTCCGTTTGGGTACCCTGATCCCACAGCCCGCTCATCCACTGCCCCACGCGCTCCACCGTCGCGTCGGCGCGCCGCAGCGAGGGCGAGACGTGCCCCTTGGCCATGACGTAGAGGCGGTCACAGATTTCGAACAGCTCTTCCAGCTCTTCGCTGACCACCAGCACGGCACAGCCGCTGTCGCGCAGTTTCAAAATCTCGCCCCGGATTTGCGCTGCGGCCCCGACGTCAACACCCCAGGTCGGCTGCGAGACGATCAACAGGCTGGGCTTGGCCTCAATCTCGCGGCCGACAATGAATTTCTGCAGGTTGCCGCCCGACAACGACATCGCTGCCGCATTGGCTCCGTTGGCTTTCACGTTGTAGCGCCCGATGATGCCCTCGGCCTGCGCCTGCAAACCGGCCAGGTGAATCCAGCCCCCCGCCTTCACGGCATCGCCCCGCGTCAGCAGCAGGTTGTGTGCCAGCCCCAGCGTGGGCACGGCGCCACGCCCCAGCCGCTCCTCGGGCACAAAGTTCAGACCCAGCTCGCGGCGCTGCATCGGGCCCAGCCTTCCGGCGTCCTGGTTTCTGACCAGGATGGTGCCCGCGGCAGCCCGCGTGTCTTCGCCGGACAGGGCGTACAGCAGTTCTTTTTGCCCGTTGCCCGACACACCGGCAATGCCGACCACCTCGCCGGCACAGACCTGCAGGGCGACCCGCTGCAAGTCCACGCCGAATTGCTCCTCACGGGCCAGGCTCAGCCCGCGCACGTCGAGCACGGTCGCACCGACCTGCACCTCGCGGTGCTCCAGGGCCGGCGGCTCGGCGCCAATCATCAGGCGGCTCAGCGAGGCATTGGACTCCTGGCGCGGATCGCAGACCCCCGAGACGCGCCCGCCGCGCAGCACGGTGCAGGCGGTACAGAGCGCGCGGATTTCATGGAGCTTGTGGCTGATGTACAAAATGCTGCAGCCCTGCTCCGCCAGCCGGCGCAGCGTGACGAACAGGCTCTCCACCGCTTGCGGCGTCAGCACCGAGGTGGGCTCGTCCAGGATCAGCAGTTTGGGATGGGTGAGCAACGCCCGCACGATCTCCACGCGCTGGCGTTCGCCCACGCTCAGGGTGTGCACGGGCCGCGTCGGGTCGAGCTCCAGTCCGTAGGCCTGCGTCGTTTGCGTGATGCGCTGCGACACCTCGGCCAGGCGCAGCTTGTCCAGCCCGAGCCAGACGTTTTCGGCCACCGTCAGCGTGTCAAACAGGCTGAAATGCTGAAACACCATGCTGATGCCCAATGCACGCGCCTCGTGCGGGTTGCGCACCAACACCGGCTGGCCGTCCACCACCACACTGCCAGCGTCGGGCTTGACCGAGCCGTAGATGATTTTCATCAGGGTGGATTTGCCGGCGCCGTTTTCACCCAGCACGGCATGGATCTCGCCGGGCTGCACCGTCAGCGCAATGTCGCTGTTGGCCAGCACGCCGGGGTAGCGCTTGGTGATGCCCGCAAGCTGCAGCCGGGGTGGCGCGCCCCCGCCCGCCATGCCGCTGCTTTCGGTCGGGGTTTCAGTGACAGGAGGTGATGCAGTCATTTTTTCCGGTTATTTGATTTGTGGATGTTGCAGGCCTGTCACCGTTGATTGATGGGTACCAAATGCTATTCTTTTCGGAGCGAAGTAGCCACCGACTTGACACGCTCGCGCAGCCATTTGGCGGCATTGGAGGCATGCGTGCGTTCGTGCCAGAGCTGGTAGTACATCATGCGGGGAAACTCGATCGGGCACGGCAGTATTTTGACCGGCAGCAGCCCGGCAAACCGCTCGCAGTACTGCCGGCCGGTCGTCATGATCAGCAAGCTCGACGCCACCATGGAGGGCATCAGGCCAAAGTGCGGGCAACGCACCGTGATGTTGCGCTGCAGCCCGAGTGTGTCCAGGTGCTCGTCAATCACGCCCTTGGCGCCCGGGTGCGTGGCCATCGGTGCAATGTGCTCGGCCTCCAGCCAGTTCGCGACATGCGCCGCGCTCCAGCCGCGGCGCACGGCCGGATGGTCTTTGGCCACCAGGCACACCACCTCGTCGCCAAACAATCGCCCCATGTGCAGGTCATCGGGCGGCGCGGCCCAGTTGCCGATCACGATGTCCACCTGACCCTGCGCCAGGTGGGCGCGGTAGTCGGACTCGGCCGTGAGCGGATGGATTTCAATATGGCAGCGTGGCGCTTGCGTCTTGATTTGCGCCACCAGCTGCGGCAGGAACAGGGGATCAAGGTAGTCGCTCGCGGCCAGGCGGAACGTCGTTTCGGCGGTAGCCGGCTCAAACCCCTTGGCGTTGCTGAACAGCATGCTGGATGCGCGAAGAATGCTGGCCGAGGGCTCGATCATGCGCAGGCCGGCATCGGTGGGCACCATGCCAGCGCCCGAGCGCACAAGAATCGGGTCGCCGGCCAGCTCGCGCAGGCGCTTGAGCGCCGCGCTGACGGCGGGTTGGTACATTCCCAGGCGCATGGCGGCGCGTGATACGCTGCGTTCAGTAAGCACGGTATTCAAGACCCTGATGAGGTGGAGGTCTATCTTGTCGAAAAGCGCCTGATCTTTCATACGCTCTTGCCCATGCGCCTGATATGCGCTTTTGTATGCCGACTGTGGACTGACTGTTTTACCCTGAAACTCATGTCTAGCATGGCCATCCGATCTGACACCCAGAACACTGTCAAGCCCATCCGGTTCATCCGGCGTGGTGAAGTGGTAACGCTTGCCAATGTACCACCCAGCCGCACCCTGCTGGAGGTGCTGCGCGAAGACCTCGCCTGCACCGGCACCAAGGAAGGCTGCGGCGAAGGCGACTGCGGCGCCTGCACCGTGGTGCTGGGCGAGGCCGACGGCAAAACCATCCGCTACCGCGCCATCAACAGCTGCATCCGGCTGGCGCATTCGGTTGACGGCCTGGCGCTGTGGACGGTGGAAGATATTGCCCCCACGCTTTTCACTTCGCCTTCGGCTTCGTGTAATGCGCTGCCCCCCGAGGGGGCGCTGCGCCTGCGGCCCGGCAAAGCCGGTTCCGCGGCCCCTACTGGCGAAGAAGAAAGGGGTGAACCAACACTACACCCCGCGCAAGAGGCCAGTAATGCGCTGCCCCCCGAGGGGGCGCTGCGCCTGCGGCCCGGCAAAGCCGGTTCCGCGGCCCCTACTGGCGAAGAAGAAAGGGGTGAACCAACACTACACCCCGCGCAAGAGGCCATGGTCCAGTGCCACGGTTCCCAATGCGGCTTCTGCACCCCCGGCTTTGTCATGAGCCTGTTCGGCATGTACCAGAACCACATAGCCCCCACGCTTGCCACTTCGTGTGCTGCGCTGCCCCCCGAGGGGGCTGGTGCGCCTAGGGGCGGCCCGTCGGCGCACCGTGCCGCCAATCCCATCACGCGCGCATTGGCGCAGGAAGAACTCTCGGGCAACCTGTGCCGCTGCACCGGCTACCGGCCCATTCTCGACGCCGCGCAAGCTATGGACGCGCTCCCGAGGGTGGCCATTGACGAAACCGCCCTGCTGCAAAAACTGAAGCGGCTGGCGCCCTCGCCGTCCTCGTCGCACCGGCCAGGCGCCGATTTCGCTTACGAATCGCCGTCCACCCTGGCAGCGCTGCTGCAAGCGCGGGCCGCGCGCCCCAAGGCACAACTGGTGGCCGGCTGCACCGATGTGGGTCTCTGGGTGACCAAGCAGCACCAGCAGCTCCGCCAGGTACTGGACGTCACCAGGGTGCAGGAACTGCGCCGCATTGAAGACTACCCGCAGCACATCGCCATAGGCGCCGCAGTCACACTGGCCGATGCCTATGCCGCGCTGGCGAAAGACCGGCCCCAGCTGCACACCTTTGCCGCGCGCTTTGCCGGCCTGCCGGTGCGCAACGCGGGCACGCTGGGCGGCAATGTCGCCAATGGTTCGCCGATTGGCGACTCCATGCCGCTGCTGATTGCGCTGGGCGCCAACGTCGTGCTGATGAGCGAACGGCAAGGCGTGAGGGGCCACCGCGAGATGCCGCTGGAGCAACTCTACATCGGCTACCGCCAGACCGTGATCGCCCCGGATGAAGTGCTGGCCTGGATCAAGGTGCCGCGGCCGAAGGCGGGGAGCCCTCACCCTAACCCTCTCCCAGGGGGAGAGGGGATTGAAGAAAAAGACGGTATTGCTCCCTCGCCCCTCTGGGGAGAGGGCTGGGGTGAGGGGCCGGAACGACTACGGGTCTACAAAATCTCCAAGCGCTACGACGACGACATCTCCGCGGTCTGCCTGGCCCTGAACCTGCGCATCGACAAGGGCATCGTGACCAGCGCGTCGATAGGCGCAGGCGGCGTCGCCGCAACACCCGTGCGCGCCGTCAAGACCGAGGCAGCGCTGCTCGGCCAGGCATGGACCGCCGAGACGGTGCAACAAGCCATCACCACCTTGCGCGCCGAGTTCTCGCCGATCTCGGACATGCGCGCTTCCGCCACCTACCGCAGCACGGTGCTGGGCAACCTGCTGCAGCGCTACTGGCTCGAAAGCCAGGGCCTGCAGCAGATCAACCTGGAATCCTTCCGGCTGGAGGAGACGGTATGAACGCCCCTGAAATACTGCCGGTTCATGCGGCCGGACCGGCACAGCCGTCGGCCGCCGGACGCCCGCACTTTCATGAAAGTGCCCGTGCGCAGGTGGCCGGTTCAGCCCTTTATGTCGACGACATTCCCGAAGTCAAGGGCACGCTGTTTGCGGCGCCCATCCTGTCGACCACGGCCCACGGCAAACTGCTGGGCGTCGATGCCGGCGCTGCGCTGGCCATGCCCGGCGTGCGCGGCGTGGTGCTGGCCGGCGACATCCCGGGCGACCCGCTGCTCCCCACGTTCGGGCAAGACGAGCCCGTGCTGGCGACGACCAAGGTCGAGCATATCGGCCAGGTGATCGGTGTGGTCGTGGCCGACACCGTGATGCAGGCCCGCCGCGCGGCGCGCAAGGTTCAACTCACCATAGAAGCACTGCCGCCGGTGCTCGATGTCCGGGACGCCTTGGCAGCACAAAGCTTTGTCTTGCCGCCCGTGGTCGTCAAGCGCGGCGATGCCGAGGCCGCGCTGGCAGCGGCGCCACACACCCTCCGCGGCTCGTTCGAAGTGGGTGGGCAGGAGCATTTTTATCTCGAAGGCCAGGTGGCCTATGCGCTGCCGCAGGAACAGAACCAGTGGCTGATTTATTCCAGCACGCAGCACCCCGGCGAAGCCCAGCACTGGGTCTCGCACGCGCTGGGCATTGACAGCCACGCCGTGCGCGTCGAGTGCCGCCGCATGGGCGGCGGGTTTGGCGGCAAGGAAACCCAAAGCGGCCACATGGCCGTGTGGGCGGCGCTTGCAGCCCACAAACTCGGGCGGCCCGTCAAGCTGCGCATGGACCGCGACGACGACTTCCTGGTCACCGGCAAACGCCATCCGTTTGCCTATGACTACACGGTGGGCTTTGACGACAGCGGCCGCCTGCGCGGCCTCGAGCTCATGATGGCCGTGAACTGCGGCTTCAGCGCCGACCTCAGCGGCCCGGTGGCAGATCGCGCGATTTTTCACGCCGACAACGCCTACTTTCTCGAAGACGTGGCGATCACGTCCTACCGCTGCAAGACCAATATGCAGAGCAACACGGCGTTTCGCGGCTTTGGCGGGCCGCAAGGCATGATCGCGATCGAAACCATCCTGGGCGATATTGCCCGGACGCTGGGGCTGGATCCGCTCGATGTGCGCAAGCGCAACCTGTACAGCGACGAGATCGTCGCGCCGAAGACCGACACCACGTCCGAAAGGCGCCGGGACACAACCCACTACGGCATGCAGGTCGAAGACAACATCCTGCAACCCCTGCTGTCCAGGCTGGAGCAGACTGCGCACTATCGCCAGCGGCGTGAAGCCATGGCTGCATGGAATGCGCAAAGCCCGGTGATCAAACGCGGCATCGCCATCACGCCCGTCAAGTTCGGCATCTCGTTCACCGCCACCCTGTTCAACCAGGCCGGCGCGCTGGTGCATGTCTACACCGACGGCAGCGTGCAGGTGAACCACGGCGGCACCGAGATGGGCCAGGGCCTGAACACCAAGGTGGCGCAAATCGTGGCCGACGAACTCGGCGTGGCGTTTGAGCAGGTGCTGGCCACCGCGAGCGACACGAGCAAAATCCCCAACGCCTCGGCCACCGCCGCATCCGCCGGCACCGACCTCAATGCCAGGGCGGCGCAGTATGCCGCCCGCCAGGTGCGAGACAACCTGGCGCAGTGGGTGGCCGGGCTGGACCGCTGCGATGTGGCGGCGGTGCGTTTTGCAGGCGGCGAAGTCACGACACCGGCCCGCACGCGTGCGTTCACCGAGGTTGCCAAGCTCGCGCATGCCAACCGCATCCAGCTCTGGAGCGACGGCTTTTACCGCACGCCCAAAATTCATTACGACAAAACCACGCTGACCGGCCGGCCGTTTTACTACTTCGCCTATGGCGCAGCGTGCACCGAAGTCGCCATCGACACCCTGACCGGTGAAAGCCGCGTGCTGAAAGTCGACATCCTGCACGACGTGGGCACCAGCATCAACCCGGCGATCGACATCGGGCAGATCGAGGGCGGTTTTGTGCAAGGCATGGGCTGGCTCACCACCGAGCAGCTGGTGTGGAATGACCAGGGCGCGCTGTCGACCCACGCCCCCAGCACCTACAAGATCCCGGCCACCGGCGACGTTCCCGAGCACTTCAACATCGCCCTGTGGCCCGAGCCCAACCGCGAAGACAACGTGTTTGGCAGCAAGGCCGTGGGCGAGCCGCCGCTGATGCTGGCGATCAGCGTGTATGAGGCCTTGCGCGACGCGATCGCTTCAGTCCGGCCGGACCGGACCGTCGTGCTGCAGGCGCCGGCCACGCCCGAGCATGTGCTGGCGGCGCTTGGCCGCCCTGCCGATATCCCTGCTCACATCTTCATGTCGAGGAAACCGCGCAAGGTTTGAGACGTGTTGCCGACATGCCAGGCCAGGAAGAACTCGGTTTTCGCCCGGGTCCCGCGCAGGGCGCGGTATAAAACATTCTGCATCTGCAGCCTTTGCATCGACTCGGGGACGATGGCAATCCCAACGCCCGCCGCCACCAGCCCCACCACGGTCGACATCGGGTAGGCCTCTTGCACGATGCGCGGTGAAAAGCCCGCGGCCTCGCACATTTTGCGCAGCTGTTCGTGGATCGCGGGCGCCTCGCTGCGGCTGAAGAATACGAAGTCCTCCTCCGCCAGCGACTGCAGCATGACCCGCTCCTGCCCCGCCAGCCGGTGATGCGCCGGCAGCGCGGCCATGAAGCCTTCCTTGAACAGGCTGCGCGTGGCCAGCCAGGGCTCGGTGACGGACTGGCGAATGATGCCGACGTCGATCTCGCTGTTTTTGAGCATGACGGTTTGCCGGGCCACCGTGAGCTGCTGCACGGACACCGCCACGTGGGGATAGAGCCGCCGGTATTGGCTTAACAGGGCAGGCACCGAGGTGTAAATGGTGGAGCCCACAAACCCGATGCGCAGCGAGCCGGTTTCTCCGCGGCTGGCGCGGCCGACGACCTCGGGAATGCCCGCCGACAGCGCCAGCAGGCGGCGCGCCTCCTCCAGCAGCGCCTGGCCTGCCTGCGTCAGTGCCACCTCATGCGATGAACGGATCAGCAAAACCGCCCCCAGTTCCTGTTCAAGCCTGGCGATCTGGCGGCTCAGGGGCGGCTGTGAAATGTGTACGCGCGAGGCGGCGCGGCTAAAGCTCAGCTCTTCGGCCACGGCCACGAAGTAAGACAGCTGGCGCAAATCCATGAATACCTTTCTGGTATAGCCAATGACTTTATTATGCATTGGACAGCAATAAAGGCGGGGCATAGCATCCACTTATGACGACTGCTTCTTCTGCTTCTGGAGACAAAATGACCCCTCACCTTCCCCCCGGCTCCGGCCGGCGCCGCCTGCTTTCGCACAGCCTGAAGCTCGCCGCCCTGGCGCTGGCCTTGGCGGCCGCCTGGGTTCCGCCCGCAACCGCCCAGGCGGCTTACCCGTCCAGGCCCATCAAGCTGATAGCGCCTTTTGCCGCAGGCGGCGCGGCCGACACGGTGGCGCGCATCCTGGCGCCCAAGCTGTCCGAATCCCTGGGCCAGCCCATCATCATTGAAAACCGCGCCGGTGCGAGCGGCGCCATCGGTTCCGCCTATGTCGCGGCGGCAGCGCCGGACGGCTACACCCTGCTGATCAACCTGGGTCCGCCGCACCAGACCGTGCAGTTCTTCACCAAGGGGATCAAATACGATCCGGTCAAGGACTTCACCGCCATTTCGCACGTGGCCACCGCGCCGCAGTCGCTGGTGGTGCCCGCGTCCTCGCCAATCAAATCGGTGGCCGATTTCGTCGCGGCGGCCAAGGCCTCGGCCAAGGGCCTGTCGTATGCGACCTCGGGCTCGGGCACTTCGCAGCACCTGGCCGGCCTGCTGCTGGCGAGTTCGCAAAAACTCGCGCTGACGCACGTGGGCTACCGGGGCGGCGCGCCGGCCCTGACCGACGTCGTCGGCGCGCAGATAGACGCCGGCCTGCTGGTGCTGTCCAACACCCTGCCTTACATCCAGGCCGGAAAACTCCGCGCGCTGGGCGTGGTGGAAAGCCACCGCTCCAAATCGGCCCCCAACATCCCGACGCTGGCCGAAGGCGGCCTCACGGGCTTTTCGGTGCCCGACACCTGGGTGGGCGTCATGGGGCCCGCCGGCCTTCCCGCCCCCATCGTGCAGCGGCTCAATGCCGACATCCTCAAGATCCTCCGCAATCCGGACGTCAAGGCGCAACTGCAGCAAAACGGCTATGACGCCGTCGAAGCCTCGCCCGACGAGTTCGCCAGGCTGCTGGCCGACAGCACCCAGGTCTATCGCTCCATCGTCCAGAAAGCCGGCATCACGCCCGAATGAGTTGAACCAGGAAACCAACGACACAATGACAACCCAACCAGCCACCACCCCCGCAGGCCGCAGGGCCAGCGCCGCCTTTCCCCGGATGACGGTCGTGCTGACCTTTCTGATGGAGAACTGGTCCGTCGGCAAGGCGCCGCCCTATTCGCCCATGACCAGCCCGCCCAAAGCGGGCGAGATCGATCGGGCCGGCATTCTCTGGGCCAATTACGGCGGGCGATCCGGCATTGCCAGGCTGATGCGGATCGCCGAACGCCACGGCGTGTCGGGCACGGTCTGCGTGAATGCGCGCTCGGCGGAGCTGTTTCCCGAGACGGTCAGGCACATCGTGGAGTCGGGCTTTGAACTGGGCGGCCACAACTATGCGCAGGACGAGGTGCTGTCCGGCCTGAACGAGGCCGACGAGCGCGCGCTGATCCAGAAGAGCCTGCGCATCCTGCAGGAAGTGTCGGGCGTGCGCCCCACCGGCTGGCTGAGCTCCACCATCGCGACCACCGACCGCACGGCCGACCTGCTGACCCAGGAGGGCTTGCTCTGGCACGGCGACTACAACGACATCGACCAGCCGCACCAGGTGGCGACGCAGTCCGGCCGCATCGTGGCGATTCCGCACAGCGACTACGCCGACAACCGCGTGCTGCGCGGCGCGCCGGACGACTGGTACCACTGCTACAAGGACATGTTCGACTACCTCTACCGCCAGGAGTCGGGCGCGTTGATCAACATCACCATGCACGGCAACTTCGGCGGCCGGCCCCTGATGTCGGCGCAACTGGACAAGCTGCTGACCTACATGCTGGCCCATGACGAGGTCTGGATGCCGCGGCATGACGAGCTGGCCCACTGGGTCAACGAGCACGGCATAGCCGAAACGCCCTTCATCCAGCGCTTTGCGGCCTGAGCCGGCGCCCACCCACCGGAACACCACCAACAGGAAACCCGAGACATGATCACCGAGACTGAACGCCGACAGGCCGCGGATGCGCTGCTGGAAGCCGGCCGAACCCGCCAACCAATACGCCAGGTCAGCCAGACCTGGCCCGCGATGGACATCGAAGATGCCTATGCCATCCAGAAACTCTGGGCGGACAGCAAGATGGCGCAGGGCGCGCGCATCGTCGGCCACAAGATCGGCCTGACCTCACGCGCGATGCAGAGGGCGTCAAAAATGACGGAGCCGGACTACGGCATGCTGATGGACGACATGCTGTACACCGACGGCGCCCGCATACCGGCCAGCGGCTTTCATTCGCCGCGCCTGGAAGTGGAGCTGGCCTTCGTGCTGGGCCGGCCGCTGGGCGGCAAGAACATTTCCATTTATGACGTGCTGGACGCCACGGCCTATGTGACGCCCGCGCTGGAAATCATCGACTACCGCACCGACGTGCCGCGCGCGATTTGCGACACCATCGCCGACAACGCGGCAGCGGCAGCCATGGTGACGGGCGGGCGTGTCGTCAAGCCCATGGACATCGACCTGCGTTGGGTCAGCGCGACGCTGTCCAAGAACGGCGTCATCGAAGAGTCCGGCGTTTCCGCCGCCGTCATGGGGCACCCCGCCATGGGCATCGTCTGGCTGGCCAACAAACTGGCGCTGCACGGCATCACGATGCAGGCGGGCCACATCCTGCTGGCGGGCTCGTTCACGCGGCCCACGCCGGTCGCCGCGGGCGACACCATCCAAGCCGACTTCGGGCCGCTGGGCTCCATCGGCGTGTCTTTCAGCTAAGAGCCGCTCTAAACTGGCCTTCGGGTGCGCGAAATCCCTTCGCCGCCCGGTCGCAACAACGCGCGCAATCATCAAGCAACAAGGCGGAACCATGGAATTGCCGGTCAACGAATTCAAGAAAGCGCTGCGAAGCGGGCATCAGCAGATAGGCCTGTGGTGCACGCTCTCCAGCCCCTACGGCGTCGAGCTGCTGGCCGGCTCGGGCTTTGAGTGGCTGCTGATAGACACCGAACACTCCCCCAGCGAGGTGGGAAACGTGCTGACCCAGCTCCAGGCCATCGCGCCCTACCCGGTTTCCGCTGTGGTGAGGCCCGCCTGGAACGACCCGGTGCTGATCAAGCGCTACCTCGACATAGGCGCGCAAACCCTGTTGATCCCCTATGTTCAGAACGCCGAGGAAGCCAGGCGGGCCGTCCAGAGCATCACCTACCCCAGCGGCGGCATGCGCGGCGTCTCCGCGCTGACGCGGGCCTCCCGCTTCGGCCGTGTTCCGAACTACGCCAAAACCTGCCGCGACGAGCTGTGCCTGCTGGTGCAGATTGAAACCCTGGAAGCGCTCGACAACATCGAAGCGATTGCGGCCGTCGAGGGCGTGGACGGCATCTTCATCGGCCCGGGCGACCTGGCCGCCAGCATGGGTCACCTCGGCGAGCCGGGCAACGCCGCCGTCGTCGCGAAGATCGAAGAGGCCATACGCCGCATCATGGCCTGCGGCAAGCCCGCCGGCATCCTGACGGGCGACGAGGCCTTTGCCCAGCGCTGCATCTCGCTGGGGACCACTTTTACCGCGGTGGGCGTGGACGTGGGGTTGTTGGCCCGGTCTACCTCGCAGCTGCGGCAGCGTTTCGGCGGTGGCAAGGCCTGAGCCAGGGCGTTCCGTGGGTTTCGCGTGAGCGGCTACGCTGGCCGGGATTTGTTTTCTCCCTCTCCCTCTGGGAGAGGGCGGGGGCTGAACGCTGCGGCTCCAGATGCGCCTGCGCGCATCTGGACAGCGTGAAGAAGTCCGGGCTCAGACCGGGCTGCGGTCTGCAAGACAGGGCCGCGGCCTTTGCATGCGCCGCGGCATTTTTCCCGCCGCAGGCCCTCACCCTAACCCTCTCCCAGGGGGAGAGGGGATAAAAAAGTAGAGAGGGTCAACGTCTGCCTCCACAACACGCACAAAAGCACGCATGGCCAAAGGCGGGGCACTGCCATCCACCCCCTTTTGATGGCGCGTGTCAACCGCCCTGAATCAGCGGCCGGAACAAATCCAGCAGCATCATCAGCACCGCGAAACCCATCACCACCACGCCGCCCCAACCGAACCAGGTAGTCTTGAAGCCCGAGGTGAATTTGCCCATCACCGATTTCCGGCCGGCCAGCAGCATCAGGCCGGCCATGATGGGCGCGGCCACCACGCCGTTGATGACCGCGCTCCAGTAGAGCGCCTTCATCGGGTCTATGGTGGTGAAGTCCATGCCGGTGCCCACGATGGTGGCGATGACGATGATGGCGTAAAAGCGCTTGGCCTCGTACCAGCGGCGCTCCAGGCCCTCGGGCCAGCCGAAGGCTTCGGCCACCGCGTAGGCGGCCGACGAGGCCAGCACCGGCACGGCCAGCAGGCCGGTGGCGATGATGCCGCCGGCAAACAGCGCAAAGGCAAAGTCGCCGGCCAGCGGGCGCAGGGCCTGCGCCGCCTGCGCGGCCGAGGTCACGTCGTGGATGCCCGCCGCATACAGCACCGCCCCGCCCAGCACCATGATGAAAAATGCGATGGTGTTGGAGAAGAACATGCCGATGTAGGTGTCGCGCTTGACGCGGCGCAGGTCGCGGCGCACTTCTTTTTCCGACCCGTGCCCGGCGCCCTTCAGGCGCAGCTCTTCCACCTCCTGCGAAGCCTGCCAGAAAAACAGGTAGGGCGAAATCGTGGTGCCCAGCAGCGCGACGATCATCATCCAGTAGCCCGAGGTCCATTGCAGCTTCGGAACGACCAGGTCATGCAGCACCTGGGCCCACTGCACCTGCACCAGGAGCACGGCGATCACGTAGGCAAACAGGAACAGCGTCAGCCACTTGAGGATGGGCGCCAGCTTGCGGTAAGGCACGAAGACCTGCAGCAGCACCGTGATGACGCCGAAGGCCACCGCATGGAAATGCTCGCCGCCGCCCACCGCCAACTGCAGCGCCTCGCCCATGGCGGCGATGTCGGCAGCGATGTTGATGGTGTTGGCGATCACCAGCAAAAACACCATGCTCATCAGGAAGGCGCGCGGCGTGTGCTCGCGCAGGTTGGCCGCCACGCCCTTGCCGGTGACACGCCCTATGCGCGCGCTGACCAGCTGGATGGCGATCATGAAGGGCAGCGACAAAAACACCGTCCAGAGCAGCCCGGTGCCGAACTGCGCCCCCGCCTGCGTGTAGGTGGCGATGCCGGAAGGGTCATCATCGGCGGCGCCGGTGACCACGCCTGGGCCGACATGGCGCAGGAAGGAGGGGATGCGGTTCAACATGGGCGCGAGACTAGCAAGGCGCGATTAGGCCAGGCTTAAGCCGGCTGACGGGCGGCTTGCAGGCCGATGGACCAAGGTGGATACGACTGTAGACCTTGAGAAACCGACGTCAGACGCTGGAAAATCAATAGCAGCCCAAATCCTTCACATCGGCTCGCCACGGATCGCGGCCGGCTGCTACTCGCTCATCACCACCAGCACCTGCGCATCGGTGCGGCCCAGCGAGAGATAGATGTGGCCAACGCCGCTGTCGAAATAGGCCGATTCATGACGGCCGACTTCGACGATTTCGCCGGTCTCGAACTCGATGCGCACCCGGCCGGACAGCACCGTCACGAACTCCTGCCCCGGATGGCGAATGAAATCAGGGAACTGATCCCGCTCGCGCGCCACGATGCGGCCGTGCAACGGCGTCATGCGTTTGCCGGGGAAGCTGGTTGCGAGCATGCGGTAGTCGTAATTGCCCGAACTGTAGGCCGGCGCCCCGCCGGCT
Source organism: Polaromonas sp. P4_H1 (assembly GCF_056400945.1). Taxonomy (NCBI): domain Bacteria; kingdom Pseudomonadati; phylum Pseudomonadota; class Betaproteobacteria; order Burkholderiales; family Comamonadaceae; genus Polaromonas; species Polaromonas sp. P4_H1. The sequence continues at coordinate 190,575 of NZ_JBFUKG010000005.1, forward strand.
TCGGACCACACCACCACGGGCGCCGCCGTGCCGGCCGGCGGCGTGGCCCGCGCATCCAGCAGTTGCCCCACGTCCAGCGACAGCGCCCGCGCCACGGCCGCAAGCTTTTCATAGCTGACCGAAATCTGGCCCAGTTCCATTTTGGACAGCGTGGACAGCGCCACGCCTGAGTGGCCCGACAGGTCCTTGAGCGTCAGCCGCCGTGCCTTGCGGTGTTCGCGCAGCCTAAGGCCAAGCTGCACCCGGTCGGCCTCCGGGGCGGCGGCAGGGGTGCGGGCAGAGCTTACAGAGCGTGCGGGCATGGTGTTTTCCCTTGTTCAGACTGAAAATAGGTAAATGGCACTGGACAGGCACGATTCTCGCATGTGAGAATTCTCAAATGCGAGAATTTGACATTGTTATCTTTGGTGCCGGCATCGCCGGTGCATCCGTGGCCTGGCGCCTGGCCGGGCAGCGCAGTGTGCTGCTGCTCGAACGCGAGGCCCAGCCCGGCTACCACTCCACCGGCCGCTCGGCCGCCATGTTCATGGAAAGCTATGGCCCGCCGGCCGTGCGGGCGCTGACCCGCGCCAGCCGGGCCTTTTACGAACACCCGCCCGAAGGCTTTGCCACCGCGCCGCTCATGCAGCCACGCGGCGCGCTGTACCTCGCCACGCCCGGGCAGGAAGCGCTGATGGCGCAAACCCGCGCCGAACTGGCCGCGACCTGCCCCGGCCTGGAAGTGCTGGATGCGCGTACCACCCTGGAGCGCGTGCCCTGCCTGCGGCCCGAAATGGTGCACGGCGCCCTGTACGACCCGGGCGCCCAGGACATCGACGTGCATGCACTACACCAGGGCTTTTTGCGGGGCTTCCGACAACAGGGCGGTGAGCTGCGCACCAGCGCCACCCTGACCCAGGCCAGCCATGACGGACAGGGCTGGGCGCTGCAGTTTTCCGACGGCCAGACGCTGCGGGCACGCACGGTGGTCAACGCCGCCGGCGCCTGGGCCGACGAGTTGGCGGGCCTGTTTGGCGCCGCCCCCATCGGGCTGGTGCCGCACCGGCGCAGCGCCTTCACCTTCAAGGCGCCCGAGGGCGTGGACGTGTCCGGCTGGCCGGCCGTGGTGGGCATGGACGAAAGCTATTACTTCAAGCCCGACGCCGGCCAGTTGCTGGGCTCGCCCGCCAATGCCGACCCGACGGTTGCGCACGACGTGGTGCCCGAAGAGCTGGACATTGCCACGGGCATTTACCAGATCGAAAGCGTCTCGACCCTGACCATTCGCCGTCCCGGCAGCACCTGGGCGGGGCTGCGCTCGTTTGTGCCCGATGGCGAGATGGTGATCGGCTGGGATGGCGCCTGCCCCGGCTTTTTCTGGCTGGCGGCCCAGGGCGGCTACGGCATCCAGAGCGCGGCCGGCGCCAGCGCACTGGCCGACGCCCTGCTGCGCAACGTGGCCCTGCCGGCAGACCTTGTCCAGCACGGCGTCGAAGCGGCCGCACTGTCACCGGCCCGCCTGCGTTGACAACGCCACGTTGATTGATACCGGGACACCACAACCATGAAACAGCCCGCCACGTCTTCCTCAGCCGGAACCGCGCTTGATTCGGCTCTGGCTGAGACCACCGCACGCTACTGTGCCCGCAACCCCGGCAGCGAACGGCTGCTGCGTGAGGCGGCCGACGTGCTGCCCGCGGGCAATACCCGCAGCGTGCTGTTTTACACGCCGTTTCCGCTCTACATGGCCCGGGGCGAAGGCTGCCACCTGTGGGACGCCGACGGCCACCGCTACCTGAACGCGCTGGGCGAATTCACCGCGGGCATATACGGCCACTCGAATCCGGTGATCCGGCAAGCCATCGTGGCCGCGCTGCAGGACGGCCTGAGCCTGTCGTCGCACACCGCGCGCGAAGGCGCGCTGGCGCATGAAATCCAGCGCCGCTTTCCCGGCATGGCGCTGCTGCGCTTCACCAACTCGGGCACCGAAGCCAACCTGATGGCGCTGGCGGCTGCCACCGCGCACACCGGCCGGCGCAAGGTGCTGGTGTTCAACGGCGCCTACCACGGCGGCGTGCTGTCGTTTGGCGGTGGTGGTTCGCCGGTGAACGTGCCGCACGACTTTGTGGTCGCACCCTACAACGACCTGGACGCCGTGCACGCGCTGGTCCAGGCGCATGGCCCGCAGCTGGCGGCCATCCTGGTCGAGCCCATGCTGGGCGCGGGCGGATGCATTCCCGCAGAACCCGCTTTTTTGCACGGCCTGCGCGCACTGGCCGACGCCTGCGGCGCCTTGCTGATCCTCGATGAAGTCATGACCTCGCGCCTGTCCGGCGGCGGGCGGCAGGCGCAGCTGGGTTTGAAACCCGACCTCACCACGCTGGGAAAATATTTCGGCGGCGGGTTGTCCTTTGGCGCGTTCGGGGGCCGGGCAGACGTGATGTCGCGCTTCGACCCGCGCCGCGCCGACGCACTGGCCCACGCCGGCACCTTCAACAACAACACGCTGACCATGGCGGCCGGCCTGGCAGGCCTGACGCAGGTGCTGACACCGGCCGCCCTCGATGCGCTGAACCAGCGCGGCGAGCGCCTGCGCGAGCGGCTCAATGGCGTGTTCAAACGCCACGCGGTGGGCCTGCAGTTCACCGGTCTGGGTTCGGTGATGCAACTGCATGCCACTGCCAAACCGCTGCGCAACGCGGCCGACCTGGCCGGCGCCGACGACCGCATCAAGGCGCTGCTGTTTTTTGATCTGCTGGAGCGCGGTATTTTTCTGGCGCGGCGTGGGCTGGTGGCGCTATCGCTACCGTTCGGCGATGCCGCGGCCGATGAATTCGTGGCGGCGCTGGACGCTGTGGTCACGGCACGCCATGCGCTGCTGCCCGCTGCAGGTTGAATAGTTTTCTTTTTACGAGAGGTCATCATGTCAAGCACGTCAAATACTTCAGGCACTTATTTCAACCCACTGCGCCGCGCACTGATCGCCAGCAGCCTCCTCCTTGCCGGGCTCGCCTGCGCGGCGGGTTACCCCGAGCGGCCCCTCACGCTGGTCGCGCCCTACCCTGCCGGGGGCGCGGCCGACGTGCTGGCCCGCCTCCTGGCCCGGAAGCTCGAAGAGCAGCTGGGCCAGCCGGTGGTCGTGGAAAACAAACCCGGTGCCGGCACCGCCATTGGCGCCGCCGCCGTGGCCAATGCCAAACCCGACGGCTACACGCTGCTCGTCAGCTCCAACTCCACCTTCACGCTCAACCCGGCCTTGCAGCCCAAACTCTCGTATGACCCGGTCAAGGGCTTCGAGCCCATCGGCATGGTCGGCTCGGTGGCGTTGGCGGTGCTGGCCCATCCGTCCGTCACGGCGAGCACCGTGCCGCAGCTGGTGGCCGCCGCCAAAGCCAACCCGGACAAATTCCTCTATGGCAGTTTCGGCAACGGCACCAGCTCCAACTTTGCGGGGGCCATGTTCAACAACGCCACCGGCCTCAAAATGACCCATGTGCCTTACAAGGGCAGCGCGCCGCTGATGACCGACCTGATCGGCGGGCAGATTCCCCTGTCATTCGACACCGTGGTGGCCGCGGCGCCGCAGCTCAAGACCGGCAAGATCAAGGTGCTGGCGGTCACAACGGCGAAACGCTCGGCTCTGCTGCCCGACGTGCCCACCGTGGCCGAGTCGGGCTACCCCGGTTTCGACATGACTGCCTGGCTGGCGCTGGTAGCGCCGCACGGCCTGCCGGCCGACGTCAAGGCCCGGCTTGAGAAGGCCCTGGTCACCATGATGGCCAGCACCGACACCCAGGACAAGATGAAGGCCGCCGGCTTCGAGCCCGGCTACCGTGCCATTGCCGACTGGCCCGGCATGATCACCGCCGACATTGCCCGCATGAAAACAATCGCCGAACGCTCGCAAATCAAGGTGGACTGATATGACGGCCTCCACGCTCGTCGAAAAATCCGCGGTTGAACTGCGCCGCCTGATCGGCAACCGCCAGCTTTCGCCGGTCGAGCTGCTCGACGCCTGCATTGCGCGCATCGAAGCCCTCAACCTGGCCATCAACGCGATCTGCGCGACCGACTTCACGCGGGCGCGAGAAGCTGCGCGCCAGGCCGAGGCGCAGGTGATGCGCGGCGAGCCGCTGGGCCTGCTGCACGGCCTGCCCCTGGGCGTGAAAGACCTGCAGGACACGGCCGGCCTGCTCACCACCTATGGCAATGTGCGGCTGCGCGGCAATGTGCCCAGCGCCGACAACGCGCTGGTGGCCCGGCTGCGCGCCGCCGGTGCCATCGTCACCGCCAAGACCAATGTGCCCGACATGGGCGCGGGCGCCAACACACGCAACCCGGTCTGGGGCGCCACGGGCAACCCGTTCAACCCCGCACTCAACGCCGGCGGTTCCTCGGGCGGCTCGGCCGCGGCGCTGGCCGCCGACATGCTGCCGCTGTGCACTGGTTCGGACACCGGCGGCTCGCTGCGCATTCCGGCGGCGCTGTGCGGCGTGGTGGGCCTGCGCCCCTCACCCGGGCTGGTGGCCAACGATGCGCGGCCCCTGGGCTGGTCGGTCATTTCAGTGCTGGGGCCCATGGGGCGCACCGTAGCCGACACCGCGCTGATGTTTGCCGCCAGTGTGGGGCCCGACGCGCGGGATCCGCTGTCGTACCCGGTCGATGCCTCGGCATTTTGGCCGCTCCAGCAGCTTGATCTTTCAACACTGCGCGTGGGCACGACGGAAGACTTCGGCCTGTGCATTGTCGACCCCGAAATACGCCGGGTGTTCCGCGAGCGCGTCGAGGCAATCCGGCCGCTGGTGGCCAGTTGCGAGCCCGTGGACCTGCAACTGGGTGACGCCGACCGCGCCTTTGACATCCTGCGCGCCGAAAGCTTTGTCGCCGCCTTTGCCGAGACCTGGCAAAAAGAGCCCGAAACGCTGGGCCCGAACGTGCGCGCCAACATGGATATCGCGGCAGCGATCACCCTGGCCGACCGGGCCTGGGCGCACCTGGAGCAGACCCGCATTGCGCGCCGCTTTGCCAAGGCCTTCGAGCAATACGACCTGATCCTCGCACCGACCACGCCGGTCACGCCCTTCCCGTGGACGGAGCTGTACGCCGGCAACATCGACGGCCAGGCCATGCGCAACTACTACCACTGGCTGGGCCTGACTTACGTGGTCACGCTGGCCACCAATCCGGCCCTGTCGCTGCCCTGCGGCACTGACGAACACGGCATGCCGTTTGGCCTGCAGGTCATCGGGCGCCTGCGCGGCGATGCGCAGCTGATGGCGGCGGCGCAGGCACTGGAGCAGGCGTTCGAAGCCACGCCCGCGCTGCGCCGTCCGAAGCCGGCCATCGATGCGCTGCGCACTGCGCGGCCCGAACTCCAATCCATCGTCACGCACCCGCCGGAGACAGGCAGTTTCAAAGATTCCGGCGACGGCGTGACTGCTGTTTAGCCGGACAAGTCCCGCTCACCGGTGAACGGGTCCGTATCCGCGGCAAAACGGCCTCAAGGCAAAACGGGGGTCGGCAGCGGCAACTCAAGGCCCCGGCCCCTCATTTCCTCGCGTACCAGATCGGGGCGGTCGCTCACGATGCCATCAACCCCCATGTCCATCATTCTTGCCATGAGGCCGGGGTCGTTGACTGTCCAGGCCAATACCTTCAGGCCCAGACCGTGCGCCTCTTTCACTTTTGCCGCGGTCAAGTCGCCGTGGTATGCCGACCAGGTGTGGCCACCGGCCGCCTTGATCATTCGTGGGACGGAGCCGTAGTCCTTGTACCGCAGACCGGCAGTCCACGGCGAAGCACCCGCCTTGTCGGCTTCGATGTTGTCCATAAAGCGCTGCTGGGCTGTCAGGTACACCGTGGGGATTTCGGGCGCTTCACGTTGCACAACCTGAAGGGAACGCCATTCGAAGGACAAAACCGAGCTGCGTGGCGCGACCCCGGCCTCGCGGATTGAACCGAGGACGGCACGGGTGAAGGCCTCGACCTCCATCGTGTCCTGGGGGGCCAGAGGTGACACTTTGGTTTCGATGGCGAAGCGAACCCTGTCATTTCCGGACTTCTTCACCAATGCGAAAAGATCGGACAAACGGGGTATTCGCACGCCGTCCATCCCACGCTGATCCGGGTAAAGCCGCGCGTACTGTGTGCCTGGTTTGATACGGCCTACGTCATATCGGCTGAGCTCGTCAAACGTCAGACTGCTGATGACAGGACCGCGAGTTTGCAGAAACTTCCCGTCGGGTCCTCTGGTGATGTCGGGATTAAGCGCCGAGTCGTGAGAGATGACCAGGACACCGTCTTTGGTTATCGCTATGTCCAACTCCAGGGTGGTTACCCCATAGCTGAGCGCTTGCGCGAATCCCTCAAGCGTGTTCTCCGGCGCAATCGCCCGGGCGCCACGATGGCCTTGCAGGTCGAAGGCGTAGGTGCTTGTACTTATCAGCAGAAACACAAAGGCGGCGAGAGTCGGTCGCAGTGCGGCCATTGAAGTCTCCTTCAGCTGTAAGTTTAGGCTTGCGAACACTTTCGATTGATAAAGGATTACCAGAAGTCCTCGGTACCGCCGGCGATCTCATTGGCGAAGATCACTCCCGGAGGGTGACCGATGTTTCGGTGCTACCCGGCATGCCTTGTTGCGTCATTCGCTGGAAAAGTGCGAACATGCTGTTGTTATCCGCATTGGATCGAAATCTGATGGGCACGTTGTTGGTGACTCTGCAATTTGGCCTGCTTCTCGTGCTGGCAGCGTCAGCGGCACGAAATATCTTGCTTGGCGATATTCCCGCGGGAGCGTTGATGATGATGGGGATCTCCATCGCACTCATCACGTGGGCGCTTATGCACAACAGGCCGGGAAACTTCAACATCCAACCTGCGCCCAAGGTTCGGGGCGTTTTGGTTACAACCGGTCCGTATCGGTGGATTCGCCATCCCATGTACACGTCGCTCCTTCTGGGCGCGGCAGCGCTGGCGTGGACGTCCAGCACCTTTCTGGGGTGGGGTGCATGGTCCATGCTGGCCATTGTCCTGTTCATGAAATCAAGCCTGGAGGAGCACGGGATGCGCAAGCAGCATCCTGGGTATGCCGCCTACACCCTTGGAAGCAAACGCTTTTTACCCTGGCTGTTTTAAAGGCCATCATGCCGCTGGCCAGCGCTTCCCAAGCTCAGCGGGACACGCCAAACTCCCGGGCGAGCTGGCGGTATTCCGCGATCTGCTTGTCGATGAGCGCGTCAAGCGCCGCGCCAGTCAGCCCGCCGGGTTGAAACCCGGCGCGTTCCAGTTCACGGGGAAAGGACGGATGCGCCATCGCGCGGGCCAGTGCGTCGACCCAGTCGCGCTGCTCCCGCTCACTGACCGCCGGCCCCACATAAACCCCGCGCACGATGGGCCAGCGAATGTCAAAGCCCTGCTCCTTGGCGGTGGGAACCTGGGCCCAGCGACCCGGCAGGCGCTCCGCCGCCAGCACGGCCAGCACCCGGACCGGCGCGCCCTGATCGATCTGCCGGGCCACCTCGGCGGCATCCCCGGCGAGGACCTGAACATGGTCGCCGCGCAGCGCGGTCAACGCTTCTCCGCCGCCTTCAAAGGCCACGAAACGCATCACCTTGTGGCTCACGCCGGCAGCCCGGGCCAGCAGCGCCGCCTTCATCCAGTCCTGGCTGCCGATGGATCCGCCGGCACCAAAGACGATGCGGTTCGGTGACTCACGCAGTGCGCTCATCAATTGCCCAAGCGTCTGGAACGGGGCGTCACGGCGCACGGCAATCACGCCGTAGTCCAGCCCCAGGCTGGCAATCCAGCGCACGTCGCGCGCCGTGTAGGGACCAAAGCGGCCCTGCGCCAGATTCAGCAGCGAGCCCGAGGAAAACGCCACGATGGCCTGGCCATCGGCCGGCCTTTGCGTCACCACGCTTTTGAAAGCCAGGGCACCTATGCCGCCGGGCTGATAGGCAATGGACAGCGGCGCGCGGGTCAGGCCCGCCTCCTGCAAGGTGGCGCGCGCCAGCTGGCAGGTCAGGTCAAACCCGCCGCCAGGCTTGGCAGGTGCGATGCAGCGCGCGCCCTCCAGCGCGCCCGCATGGGCCGGTGCGCCGGCAAGACCCAGCAGGAACAGCAGGAACAGAAGCAGGAGGCTCAGCAGGACGGGAAAGCGTTTCATGATCGGGGCCACCATATTGCAACGCAGGTGCCGTTGGCCGCTGGCGTCGGCTCAATGCGCAGGCGGCCTCCGTGGCGCTCGGCCACCGAGCGGGCAATGGCCAGCCCCAGGCCGGAGCCCCGGCTGCCCCGGCTTTTGACAAAACGCTGGCCGATCCGATCCAGCACCTCGGGGTCAATACCGCCGCCGTCGTCGATGACCTGCAGGCTGAAGCCCAGCGCGTCGGCCGCCGCCTGCAACGTGACCGTGCCCTGTTCGCGGCCATGCTGGATCGCGTTGTGGGCAATATTGAGCAGGGCCTGCTGCAGCAGGCTGCGGTCGCCCTCGGCCTCAAGCGCTTCGGCCTGCACTTCCACGCCAAAATCGACGCCGCGTGCCCGCGCCAGGGGCAGCAACTCCAGCGCCACTTCCCGCGCCAATCTACCCAGGTCAAACTTTTCCCTTTGCGGCGTGGCCGCGTCACTGCGCGCCAGGGTCAGCAACTGGTTGGTGGCACGGATGGCATTGCCCAGTTCTTCGGACAGCGCCTGCAGGGCCAGTTGCCGCCGCGCCGGGTCCGGCTCGCGCAGCACATAGTCGAGTTGGGCACGCAGAATGGACAGCGGGGTGCGAAGCTGGTGCGAGGCATCGTCGACAAAGCCCCGGCGCTCGGCCACCAGCTGTTCGGTGCGCGCCATTTGCTGGTTGACGGCATCAACCAGGGGCCGGATGTCGTTGGGCAAATCAGCCGTTTGCAAGGGACGCAGGTCGTCAAGCTCCCGGGCCCGCGTTTGCACTGCCAGGCGCGTCATCGGGCGCAGGGCCACCGTCAGCCCCATCACCACCGCCAGGCCCATCACGACCAGCAGCAGCACGTCGCGCCAGGCGGCACGCCGCACGAAACTGGCGGTGAATTGCTCGCGCGATGAAGTGCTCTCGGCGACCTGGATCACCAGTTGCGGATCACCGCTTGCATTCAGGGGCTGCTCCAGCGGCCGCATGAAAGCGCCCACACGCACCGACTCGCCAAAATAGGTGGCGTCATAAAACATCGGCTGGCCTGCGCGCAAGGCCGATGGCGGCGACGGCAGATCGGGATTGCCGATTTCCACCAGGCTGTCGGCTGTGGCCACCCTGAAATAGACGTTTCCCGTCGCCGTGAGCTGGAAAAATTCGAACAGGCGGTAAGGAAGCTCAACGGACAAGCCGCCCGAGGCCGTCGAGACATTCAGGTCCAGCGCCTTGATGGCGCCGAGCAGCGAGCGGTCGTAGGCCGCATTGGCTGAAGCCACGGCATCGGCGCGGGTCAGCCACAGGCTGGCCGCCGTCACCAGCGCCATCGTGGGCAGCAACAGGGCCAGCAGCCTGACCCTAATGCTGGCCCGGCGAATCCAGTTCCAGTACATAGCCCAAGCCCCGGTAGGTCTGAATGCGAACGCCGCTGTGGTCAAGCCGCTTGCGCAGCCGGTGCACCAGTACGTCGATCACGCTGGGCTGCACGTCCTCCTCGTCGCTGAACACGCGGTCCATCACCTGCTGGCGCGACAGCGGCTCCCCACTGCGCTGGATCAGGGCCTTGAGCAGCGCATGCTCGCGCGGCGAAAGCGGCAGGTTCTCCGAGCCGAGGCTGAACTGGCGCGACACGGTGTCGAACAGCAGCGGGCCGCAGGCAAAGCGCGGATGCTCGCTGCCGCGGGCGCGGCGCACCAGCGCGGTCAGCCGGGCTTCCAGTTCGGCCAGCGCAAACGGTTTGACCAGAAAATCATCCGCGCCCTCGTTGAGCGCGTTGACCCGGTCGGCGAGCGAGTCACGGGCGGTCAGTATCAGGACCGGCAAGCGTTTATCCTGCGCACGCAGCCGGCGCAGGATCTCATCGCCGCTGCGGCCGGGCAGACCGAGATCAAGCACCACCGCGTCGTAGTCGTGATCCACCAGCGCACGCTCCACCAGGCGGCCGTCGTCACGCCAGTCCACGCGGTTACCGCTTTGTTCAAGTGCCTTGGTCAGCCACTCGCCCAGGGCGTGCTCGTCTTCAGCCAACAGGATTCGCATGTCAGGGATTATCGGGTCGACCGGGCTGCAGGACTGAAAGGCAATTGTTAGGTTCGCCCGGGCACGATAGCGGGCATTCTCAAAACTCCAGGAGACTTCCATGACCGACTTGACCCTCAACCGCCGCAGCCTGCTGATGGCCGGCACCGCAGCAGCCTCCAGCCTCTGGCTGCCCCAGGCACGCGCCCAGGCCGCATGGCCTGCCAAGCCGCTGCGCCTGGTCGTGCCATTCGCACCGGGCGGAAGCTCTGAAATCGTCGCGCGGGCGGTGGCCGGCGAAATGGCCAAGACCATCGGCCAGAACGTCTTCGTGGACAACAAGCCGGGCGCGGCAGGCAACATCGCGATGCAGGAAGTTGCCAACAGCACCGATGACCACACCCTGATCCTGGGCCACATCGGCACCCTGGCCATCAACCCCTACATCTTTCCGAAGCTGCCTTATGACGCCAACCGGGACTTTGTGCCCGTCACCCTGGTGTCCAAAGTGCCGAGCCTGTACGTGGTGCACCCCGACCTGCCGGTGAAAAACCTCAAGGACTTCATCGCTTACGCCAAGGGCCAGCCAGGCAAGCTGAACTATGGCTCTGCCGGCAACGGAAGCGCGGGCCACCTGGCCTTCGAGTACCTGAAGCTGGTCAGCGACACCTTCGTGGTGCACGTCCCGTACCGCGGCACCGGCCCCATGCTGACCGACCTGATGTCCGGCCGGCTGCAGGCTGCGTCGGTCGGCGCTCCAGCCCTGCTGCAATTCATCAAGGCCGGGAAACTGCGCTGCATCGCCACCGGTACCGCCCAGCGCCTGCCGCAGCTGCCCGACGTTCCCACCGTGGCCGAACAGGGCTTCAAGGGATTCGAGATGACGCAATGGTACGGACTGCTGGCCCCGAGCAAGTGGCCCAAGGCCCATATTGCCAAGCTCGAAGCCGAGGCCATCAAAGCCGCCCGTGGAAGCGTGGTCAAGGAAAAGCTGGCCCAGGAAACCGCGCTGGCCGTGGGCAACACGGGCGCCGAGTTCGACGCTTTCATCAAGTCCGAACAAGCGCGGTGGAAGCCCGTGATCGCCCGCGCCGCGATCAAGCCTGAAGGGACTTAGGTCCACTGTTGGCCGCGGAGCAGATCAGCTCCCGGCCGGCGCTTCCAGGCACACATTCGGGGCGCAGGCGCATCCCGCTGGTTAAAAACTCAATTTTTTAACTGGAGAGGCGCTTTCTTCGCAAGAAGACTCACAAGATGTTGACGGATCACGGACGTAATGTGTTCACGCTTCCCCTGCTCAAGCATGCCGATCTGCCGTGTCGCCGGACGGCCCGGTAGCGGCAGGACGCGCAATGTAGGGTCGTTCACCCAGTCGGCATTTCTCCAGTGCGGCACGACGGTGACGCCGACATTCTGGCGCACCAGATCGATGATGCTGGACACCGAACTCAGCTCCAGAAAGTCTTGCGGCATCAGACCCAGTTTGCGCAAGGTCTGCTCGATACGGATACCGCTGGGGGTGCGGCGATCAAAACGTAAAAACGGGTTTTCGCGCAGCAGCTTCTTGATGTCGCTGTCGGGCCCGGCCACCAGCGAACTGGCCACCAGGGTCAAGGGCTCCACGTACAGCGGTGTCCATAGCAAGCCCTGGCGTTCCATCGGCGGGCCTTCGATCATGACCGCGGCATCCAGCGCCCCACTGATGACACTCTGGGCCAGACCGCTGGACTCCTGCACCACCAGGCGCACATTCAGGCGGGGAAACCGCGGCTTCATGGCGACCACCGTATTGGACAGCAGGCCCATGGCCGAAACCGTCGAACCCACAGTCACCGTGCCGGCGATCTCGTTTTCTTCCTCCAGGCCTTCGCGCATCTGCTCATAACAGGCAATGATTTTTTCCGCATGGGCGATCAAGGCGCGCCCGGCCACCGTCAGCAGCACGCCGCGCCCCGACCGTTCAAACAGCCCGGTGTTCAGCTCGGCTTCCAGCGCCCGCATTTGCAGTCCGACGGCAGCTTGCGTCAAAGCGACCCGCTCGGAGGCCGCGGCGAAAGAGCCCTCTTGTGCCACAGCCAGAAAGGTTCTGAGAAATCGAATGGTGCTCAAGGGAACAAACCCATTGTTGGGCCCAAAATACTAAAGAATAACTTTAGCATTGCAAAACAAAATATGGATATATTTTTTAGATTGGATGGAGAACAATGGCTCACCAACCTGTTGTTTGACATGCAATTGTGCTCACGCGCAGCGCCGTCCAGTGCAGGTTTATGGCCCTTATGGCCCTTTTTAACCTGACTATTTATGCCTGATTTGCTCTCCCCGACAGCCCGCGCCGACACTCCCGCCGATGCCTTTGGCGCACAACGCGCCGAGGCGATTTACGACCTGGGCCACAGCACCATCTTTGCGTCGCGCAGCGACCCGCGCTTTTCCTACTGCACCTACGCGCCGCCCACGTCGGGCAATGAGCAGCATCCCAAGGCCTTGGTCGTGGTCGTGCATGGCACAGGCCGCGCATTCACCGAATACCGCGATGCGTTTGCCGAATTTGCCAAATGGAACGACTGCATCGTGCTGTGCCCGCTGTTTCCCGCCGGACCCCAGGGCGACGGCAACCGCGACGGCTTCAAACACCTGCAGGAAGCCGATATCCGCTACGACCGGATCTTGCTGGATATGGTGGACGAAGTCGCCACCAAGTTCCGCGCTGATTTTTCCAGATTCGCGCTGTTCGGCTATTCGGGCGGCGGCCAGTTCGTCAACCGCTTTGGCCTGCTGCATCCAGAGCGCCTGTGGGCGCTGTCGATCGGCGCGCCGGGCTCGGTCACCCTGCTCGATTTCAACCAGGACTGGTGGGTCGGCGTGCGCGACTTTGCCCGCCAATTCGGCCAGCCGCTGAACCTGGATGCGCTGAAAGCCTTGCCGGTACACATGGTGGCGGGCAAGGCCGATTTGGAAACCTGGGAAATCACCCACCAGGCAGGCGGCAAGTTCTTTATGCCCGGCGCCAACGATGCCGGGCGCACCCGGCCGGAGCGGCTGGAAACCCTGCGCAAGTCCTTCGAGGCGGCGGGTGTGCAGGTGCACCTGGATCTGGTGGACAACGTGCCGCACAACGGCCTGGCCTGTGTGGACAAGGTGCAGGACTTCTTTGCGGCCACGCTGCGCCGCCTGCGGGCAGCCAGCCGCTAAGCGGCCTTAGCCACTTTTAGCACTTCACCTACTTCAGCCACTCCACTGACAACGGAAGAGCCCTCATGCTGCGTTTTGCGCTGTCCCGTCTCGCCATGGCCATACCGACGCTGCTGATCGTCGCGGTGGCCGTTTTCGTACTGATCCGGCTTATCCCGGGCGACCCGGCGCAGCTTCTGCTGGGCGATCTCGCCGACCCGGTCCGGCTGGCCGACCTGCGCGCCCAACTCGGCCTCGACAAGAGCTGGCCGGTGCAATTCACCATCTGGGGCCGCCACGTGCTGGGCGGCGACCTCGGCGTTTCCATCAACACCGGCGAACCCGTGCTGCACCTGGTGCTGAGCCGCTTTCTCGTCAGCGCGCAGATTGTGATCATTGCCGTGTTCTTCGCCACCCTGGTTGCCGTGCCCGCCGGCATGATCGCCGCCTGGAAGCAAAATCGCCTGCCCGACCTGATGCTGGTCGGCACGGCGACCCTGCTGGTCTCGATCCCCACTTTCTGGCTGGGCCTCTTGCTGCTGCTGTTCTTCGGCCTCAAGCTCGAATGGCTGCCCGTGGTCGGCTATGTCTCCATCATGAACGACTGGAAGTCGGGCTTGCTGTACCTCCTGATGCCCATCCTCACGCTGTTCCTGCATGAGATCGGCGTGCTGATCCGCATGGCCAGGGCCAGCACGCTGGAGGTGCTGCGGCTGGACTACATCACCCATGCCCGGGCCAAGGGTCTGTCGGAACGTGCCGTGCTGGTGCACCACGCGTTTCGCAACTCCTTCGGCCCGACCTGGACGCTGATCGGCCTGGTGCTGGGCAACCTGCTGGGCGGCGTGGCCGTCGTCGAGACTGTCTTCACCATCCCCGGTCTGGGCCGCCTGCTGGTCGACGCGATCTTCGCGCGCGACTACCCGGTGATCCAGGGCTGCCTGCTGCTGGTCGCCGTGATCTACGTCGTCACCAACCTGGTCATCGACCTCTGCTATCCGATCTTCGACCCGAGGGTGCTCGCGGAATGAAAAAGTTTTTAAGCCCGCAGGCCCTGATAGGCCTCATCATCGTGGGGCTGATCCTCGCGGCGGCCGTACTGGCTTTCTTCTGGACGCCGCACGAGCCGCTCAAGATCAACTTCATGGCGCGCCTGAAGCCGCCCAGCTCAACCTATTGGTTCGGCACCGACGAGTTCGGCCGCGACGAGCTCTCGCGCCTGATGGCTGGCGCCTCCAACAGCGTGTGGATCAGCTTCCTCACGGTGCTGTTCTCCATCACCATAGGCACGGCCATCGGCGTGCTGACCGGCTTTGTGCGCGGCTGGACCGACCGCATCGTCATGGCCTTCATCAACGCCCTGCTGGCCTTTCCGGGCCTGCTGCTGGCGCTGGCGCTGCTGGCCGTCTTCGGCGCCAACAAGTACGGCATCATCCTGGCGCTCGGCCTGGCCTACACGCCGTCGGTCACGCGCATCGTGCGCGGCACGGTGATGTCGCTGCGCGAAAAGGAGTTCATCGAATCCTCGCGCGTGCTCGGCAATTCGGAGCTCTACACCATGTTCCGCCACGTGCTGCCCAACTGCGTGGCGCCGCTGACGGTGCTCGCAACCTCGATGTTCGGTTGGGTCATCCTCGCGGAAAGCTCGCTGTCCTTCCTGGGCCTGGGCGTGCCGCCGCCGGCGCCGACCTGGGGCAATATGCTGGCCGCGGCCCGGCCCTTCATGGCGCAGGCGACCTACCTTTCCATCTTCCCGGGCCTGTGCATCGCGCTCACGCTGCTGGGCATCAACTTCCTGGGCGACGCGGTGCGCGACCTGCTGGACCCGCGCATGAGGGGTATCGAATGACGCATCTGGTGGATGTCTCCGGCCTGAGCCTGTCCATCGGCAAGGACGGCCGCGAAATCGTGCGCAATGTCTCCTTCATCGTCGCGCCCGGCGAAATCGTCGGCATCGTCGGCGAATCCGGCAGCGGCAAGACCCAGGCGGCCCGGGCCATCATGGGCCTCACGCCGCCGCCGCTGGTGCGCAGCGCAGGGCGCATTTTGTTTGAAGGCGAAGACATGGCGGCGGCCGGCGATGCGCGTTTGCGCAAGCTGCGCGGCGCCCGCATCGGTATGGTGTTCCAGGAGCCCATGACCTCGCTCAACCCGTCGATGACGATTGGCCGCCAGCTCGATGAAGGCCTGGCCCTGCACCGGCCCGAACTTTCGCCGGCCGCGCGCCGCGACAAGGCGTTGGCCATGCTCGCGCGCGTCGGCATCACCGACCCGCAGGCCGCGCTCGCCGCCTGGCCACATGAGTTCTCGGGCGGCATGCGCCAGCGCATGATGCTGGCCTCGGTCATGCTGCTGGAGCCTGCGCTGCTGATCGCCGACGAGCCGACCACGGCGCTGGACGCGCTGGTGCAGCGCGACGTGCTGGAACTCATGGTCGGGCTCACGCGCGAGCACAACACGGCCGTGCTGCTGATCAGCCACGACCTGCCCATGGTCGCGCGCTACACCCAGCGCATGATCGTCATGCAGCAGGGCGAAGTCGTCGAAGCCGGCGACACGGCCGCCCTGCTGGCCGGCCCGCGGCAGGCCTACACCCGCAAGCTGCTGGAGGCCATCCCGCGCCGGCAGGCCGCGCGCACGATTGCCGACGCGCAGCCCGTCATCGAAGTGCGCAATCTCGTATTCGACTACCCAGGCAAGCGCCGGCTGTTCGCCAAGTCCACGGCCAAGCGCGTGCTGCACGGCATTGACCTGGTGGTGCGCCCGCGCGAGATCGTCGCGGTGGTGGGCGGCTCCGGTTCGGGCAAGACCACCCTGGGCCGCGCGATTGCCGGCCTGATCAAGCCGACCGAGGGCGATATCCGTTTTCGCGGGCGTTCGATTGCGCGCAGCGACGCGGGCTGGCTGGACTACCGGCTCAATTGCCAGATGGTGTTCCAGGACCCGTATTCGTCACTAAACCCGCGCATGAGCATAGGCCAGCTGGTCGGCGAAGGCCTGCGCCTGGTGCCCGGCCTTTCCTCGGCCGAACGACAATCGCGTGTGGCCAAAATGCTCGACGAAGTCGGGCTGGAGCCGAGGCATGCGGCGCGCTACGCGCATGAACTCTCGGGCGGTCAGCGCCAGCGGGTGGCGATTGCCCGGGCGCTGATACGCGAGCCGGCCTTCGTGATCGCCGACGAGCCGGTGTCGGCCCTCGACGTCACCGTGCGCGCCCAGGTGTTGGCGCTGCTGGCCGAGCTGCAGGAGCGGCACGGCTTTGCCTGCCTCTTCATCAGCCACGACCTCGGCGTGGTCGAGCAGGTGGCCGACCGCGTGATCGTGATGCAGGCCGGCCGCATCATCGAGCAAGGCAACCGCGACGAGGTGTTCGACCGTCCGCAGCATGCCTACACGCGCAAGCTGCTCTCGGCGATTCCCGCGCTGACGCCCACCGGCCAGGGCGGCATGCAGCTCAAGTGGCGTTTTGACGAAGCCGATGCGCCAGCGGGCGCCCTGCAACCTGCCCTACAACCTGCCTTGTAACCCCCTGTTTAACCTCTTTCCGTTCGATTTCCGATTCTTAAGGAGCTTCCCATGCTTTCGATGCGATTGAAATTTCTGAGCACCGCCGTGCTGGCGGCCTGTACCGCGGCCCAGGCCCAGACGGCGCAAATCGTGGTCGCGCAGCCGGCCGACATCCGCTCGACCAATCCCGGCGTGAACCGCGACAACACCACCGACGGCGTGGTGCTCAACATCGTCGAAGGCCTGGTCGGCTACCACGAGAACGGCACCGTCGGCCCGCTGCTGGCGCGCTCCATCGTCGTCAGCCCCGACGGCCTGACCTACATCTTCAAGCTGCGTACCAACCTCAAGTTTCACAACGGCGAGCCCATGACTTCGGCCGACGTGCTGTGGAGCTGGAAGCGCTACACCGACCCCAAAACCGACTGGCGCTGCCTCAGCGAATTCGACGGCCGCTCCGGCATCAAGGTGACATCGGTGACGGCGCCCGACGCTCAGACAGTGGTGATGCAGCTGGACCGTCCCTCGGCGGTCTTCCTCGACAACCTGGCGCGTACCGATTGCGGCATGACGGCCATCCTGAACAAGAAATCCGTCAAGGAAGATGGCAGCTGGGACAAGCCCGTCGGCACCGGCCCCTTCAAGTTCGATGAATGGAAGCGCGGCGAGTACGTGACCCTGAGCGCGTTTGCCGACTACCAGTCGCCCCCCGGCACCAAGCCCGACGGCTACCTCGGCCTCAAGAAACCGCTGGTCGAACAGGTCAAGTTCCTGACCGTGCCCGACATGTCGACCTCCAAGGCCGGCCTGCAGTCCGGCGCCATCGACGCCGGCCAGATCACCTCGTCCGATGTGCAGGAGCTCAAGGGCAACAAAAATCTCAGCGTGGTCGCCGCAGTCGATGCGGGCAAGAACACGCTGCTGATGCAAACCAATGACCCGCTGCTAAAAGACGAAAAAATCCGCCAGGCGATCGCGCTGTCGCTGGACATGAACCAGATCGTCGCGGCCTCGTCCGAAGGCCTGGCCCGCGTCAACAACTCGGCCATCCAGGACACCTCGGCTTACTACACCGCGGCCCAGAAAAAAGGCTACCGCTACGACCCCGCCAAGGCCAGGCAGCTGCTGCGCGAAGCCGGCTACAAGGGCCAGCCCATCGTGATCCAGGCCAACAAGCGCGCTCACCTGCCGAGCTTTTCTGTCGCCGTGATGAGCCAGGCCATGATGCAGGCCGTTGGCATCAATGCGCAGATCGAGGTGCTCGAATGGGCGACCCAGCTGGACCGCTACAACAGCGGCAACTACCAGATGAGTTCCTTCACCTATTCCTCGCGCCTGGACCCGGCCCTGAGCTATGAGCAGTTCTCCGGCAAGAAGGAAAAGCAGCCGCGCAAGGTATGGGATGACCCGGCCGCGCAAAAACTGATCGACCAGAGCTTCACCGAAGCCGATCCGAAAAAACGCCAGGTCCTGTTCGACCAGTTGCACGCCCTGATGATGGCCAAAACGCCGCTCGTTGTTCTGTACAACGTTACCGATTCATGGGCGGTGCGTAAACGGGTCACCGGATTTTCAGTATGGGAAGGCAAGCCGCTCCTCTGGAATACCCGGATCAGTAAATAGCAAAGAGCAGAGAGAGAGCAGAGAGCAGCGTCCCGGCCGGGGGGGCCCAGTTTGCCAAAACAGCGGCAGCTGCGCCTTCGGGTCGCGGCGCTGTCGAAATCGGTGACCGCGCCCTTCCGGACGGTTTTCTCCTGCTTCTCCTGCTTCTCCTGCTTCTCCTGCCTCCCCTGCTTTCCTGTATAGCCAGACTGCCTGCCGTTCGCGTGGCATGAACGGGCGGGCAGGTCTTCCATCTCACAAGCTTTGCACATGACTACCCTACAGCAATTTCCTTTTGTGTCAGTTTCGGGTGCGCCCCATGCACGCGGGCTGCAATACGGGCAGCAGGCCGCTGACCGCGTGCGCGCCAGTGCGCGTCTTTATGGCCAGACCCTGATAGACCTTGGCTACAGCGATAGTGCCCGCTCGCAGCTGATTGCGTATTTTGCAAAGGAAATAGAAGGCTTCGCCCCTCATTACCTGAACGAGATGCGCGGTATTGCGAAAGGGGCCGGCGTCGACTTCCAGGACATTGTGATGATCAATGCCCGCACCGAAGTACTCGCCAAGGCACGGGCCGAAAAGGTCAAGCAGGCCGACCTGGAGCCTGGCGACGGCTGCACCGGTGCATTGATACTGCCTGAGCGCTCAGCAAGCGGGAACCTGCTTCACGGGCAAAACTGGGATTGGCGCGCCGAGTGTGTGGAAACGTCCATCGTGCTACGCGTGCGTAACGACAACGGGCCTGACTTTTTGACCTTTGTGGAGGCCGGCGGCCTTGCCCGCAGCGGCTTCAACAGCGCAGGCGTTTCCATCACGGCCAACTACCTGGAGTCGGATCGCGACTTCCAGCAACTGGGCGTTCCGCTTTCACTGATTCGCCGAAAAGTGCTGGAGCAGGAAATTTTTTCACTGGCGATGAAAGCAGTGGCCACCACGCCGAAATCCTGCTCGAACAACATCATGCTGGGCATGGCGCAGGGCTTCGGCATCGATTTTGAATGCACCACCAATGAGGCGTTTCCTATTTATCCCGGCCCCGACAACCTGATCGTCCATGCCAATCACTGGATGAGCCCGGTCGCCCTAAGCAAACTGGTCGACAAGGGCTTGTCGAATTCGCCGGACAGCCACTACCGGGACTGGCGTGTGCGCAAGTTGCTGAATAAAAAAGAGAAGCTTGGCCGCCAGGATTTGAAAGATGCATTTTTCGACAACTTTGGCGCTCCCTACGCTGTTTGCCGCCCACCGCGGCCTGGCAGCAATGAAAACCTCTCGGCAACGGTTGCCATGGTCATCATGGAGCCGGCAGTCAGGGAAATGGATGTGGTCCCCCTGCCGGCCCTTAACCGTGTTTTCACGCGCTACAGCCTGACCGAAGAGCCCAAGGTCTTCGAGTCATAGAACTGGAACGAGGAAGAACGGCGGACGCAATAGGTAGCCGGATTCAGGATTCACGGCGTTTCAGGTTCGCACAGCTTGAACAAAGGCCCCCCGCAAACCAGACGCCGCATCCGGCTGGGTTCTGATAACTGATAACCGCGGGACCTCAGCCTTCGGAAAACAGCGCCACAATCGTCTGCCGCATCCACCGGTTACCGGGATCAGACTCAAACCGTTTGCTCCAGTGCCGCGACACTGTGAAGCCGCCATGCAGGGCATTCGTGAGCCACGGCCCGTCACTCAGCAGGTAGCTGTTTGAGCACCGGCGCAAAAGTCACAAATACCGATGTGCCTCCGCCCGGCGTCGATTTCACCCAAATCCTCCCGTGATGCCGGGCGATGATGCGCTGGCAGGTTGTCAGCCCAATGCCGGTTCCGCTGAACTCGCTCAGGGTGTGGAAGCGTTGAAAGGGTTTGAAGAGCAACTCGGTATTCCGCGCATCAAAGCCAACACCATTGTCCTGAACCCGAACAATCACGTCGGCCCCCTCTGCATCCACCAGCAGTTGAACGTGCGCATCGTCACGCTTGCCGGTGAATTTCCATGCGTTGCCCAGCAGGTTGGCCAGCAGTGGTCGCACCAGGCCGGCATCTGCGCGCACATGCAGCGATGCGGGCGCTTCAAAGCACACCTTGCGATGGGGCTCCTGTTGCTGAAGCTCCTCAATGATGTCCTGGGCGATGGGAACGAGGTCCACGTCCATGATGTTCAGCACCGTCGTGGACACCCGTGACAGGGACAGCAGGTCATTGACCAGGCTGGCCATCTGCTTGGCCGAACGTTCGATGCGGGCGGTTAATTTGGCACCGTCCTCGCTCAGCACAGCGGCATACCGCTTCTGAAGAATCTGCGTGAACCCGACCACGGAGACCAGCGGTGACTTCAGGTCGTGCGCGACAGTTCTTGCAAACGCGTCGAGCTCGGCATTGACGCGCACCAGTTCGGCCGTTCGTTCCGCCACCAGCCGCTCCAGCTCAAGCTGGTTCGCCGCACGCTGCGCCTCGTGTTGCTTTGCTGCCGTGACGTCAATGGCCATCACCATGGCGGCCTTGCGCTGCAGAAACTGCACCGTATGCAAGGTGAGGTGGACAAAGACGACCTCGCCGGACTTCTTGCGGTGCCGTACCACACCCATGTCGTGCGGCCCCTCCAAGGCGTCCTGCCTGGTTGCGAGCAGGAGCGGCAAGTCTTCTGCCGGGCGTATGTCCCTCAGGTTCATATGCAGGAACTCATCACGCGAATAGCCGTAATGCCGCGTGGCAGCCTCGTTCACGGCCAGGAAACCGAGCGTCTCCTGGTCATACACCCACATCGGTTTGGGGTGTTGCACGAACAGGTCGCGCGCATGCAGTTCCATGGCTTCAGCCCGGTTGCGCGCATCGAAGAGCCGCCTGTAGCCCGCGTTGACCAGGAAAATCAGGCCAAGGGAGGTGCTCAGAACATAGAGGATGCCCTTGTAGCTCTGGGCCGTCGCCAGCCAGGCAGGGTCGACAGAGATGGACGTGACAAAAGTGTCTGAAGCGAGAATCCAGAGAACCCCAAGCGCGGCGTAGAGTACACCGATTCCCAGGGCGAACCGTGAAATATTCGGTCTTAGGACTGCTTTGAAGTTTTGACTCATGGCAAGCTCACTTGGGTCCTCCTGGCACCTCGCCACAACGGCGAGCTGTTCCTCGTCGTGCTTCGCCTCCTCGGCACGGCACGGCACGGCACGGCACGGCACGGCACGGCACGGCACGACGATAGCACGGGACGAAGAGCGCCAACACCGCGACCGCCTCAGGAAAGCGACGATTTTCCACCTTTTTTGCACTCAACTTTCTCGCCGGTTTTCGCTACGGCGCATGAGCAGCGTTCATGGGCTCTCCCGGGCAGCAGCGCGACTGCAGTTTTACCGCTGGATGGTGTTCAACGTTCTGATTGGCAAGGCGACAACCTCCTGCGGGCATCAACGTCGCACCGACCTATGACTTGCGATGCACGGCGGTATACGAGACCGGAGCCCTGGCTAACGAAAAAGGGCCACTGGCCCGGCACGCCCTTGGCATTCTTCCAGGGCAACGCGACCACTTTGCTGTTACTCGCGCTAACGTGCTCGAAGGCGAAGCAGGCTATGGGTCTGGCCGAGGCGACTGCGAAACGGGACTTGACCGCTCGACGGCACACGTTTCGGTGCGCTGATCAAGGCAAGGAACATCAAGGGCGACTGAGAAAGGCCCCCACGCTCGTTACTTTGTGTACTGCACTCCCCCCCGAGGGGGCTGTGCTTGCTTGGGGCGGCCCTTCGCTGCGCACAAGGACCCCCACGCTTGCCACACAAGCTACGGCGGCATACTTTCCATCCATGCCTCGATCGCCAAGTGGCACGGCAGGAGCCTTGTGCAGCGCTACCTGGAGATGCGAGGCGAGACTCCGATCATGGCGTGCGACGAGGTGCGCATCTTCGCTGGCAGCAAGAACGATGGTCGCATGTTCACCTGGGAGATTCCGGCGCAGATCCGGCAGTTGTGCGAAAAGGGGCTGAGCCGGAGCCCTGCCGCTCAGATGGCGCGGTTCAGGTCCACGTCCAGGCCTGCCCGCTTCATCTCGCGCGCCAGCAGCAGCCGCCACAAGCCCGTGTCGTCGACCGTGATACGTGTCGCGCCCTTCAAGGCGGCCGGCAATGCCCCCTGTTCGGACTGCAGGCAGACGATGCGGCTGCGGCCGAGCACGGCGAGCATGAATCCGATGGCCAGCATGGCTGCCGGTGCCTCGGAGTCTTCGCCCGGCAGAAGCAGCAGGAACGCCACGTTGCGCAGAGCCTCGAGTTGATCGACAGAGACGGCGTCGAGTACCGCCGCCTCCAGTCCCAGTTGCTCCATGAGCTCGCACGCCTGGCCCGCAGCGTCGTCGCCGCCCCAGCCAAGGACGGCCACGCGCCCACCGGGCACGGCTTGCTGCGCTGCGATGGAAGAGGAAGCGGAATCGGAATCGGCTTTGGACATGGGCATCATGGTAACAGCGGGAGATGAAGGCGTCTGCGCGGTCGTCGGTACAGGCGACGGTGCCGGGCTGGACGCAGCCACCGGCGCTTGTGCGGGTGCGGGTGCGGGTGCGGATGCGGACGGTGGCGGTGGCGGTGGCGGAGTTTCCGCCTCTGCAGCTGGGGCAGCCGCCGGCGCGCTTGTCGATACAGGCGACGGTGCCGGGCTGGGCGCAGCCACTGGCGGCTGTGCGGGTGGCGGCGGCGGTGGTGGTGGTTCCGCCTCTGCAGCTGGAGCCGCCACCGGCGCGCCCGTCGGTACAGGCGACGATGCCGGGGTGGACGCAACCACTGGCGCCTGTGCGGATGACGGTGGCGGTGGTGGTGGTGGCGGTTCCGCCTCTACAGCCGGGGCAACCACCGGCGCGGCAGCGGCCCGGCCCTCAAGGCGCTCCGTCAGCAGCTTCTTGGCCGCATTCAGATGGGCGATGGCCCGATCGATCCCATGCTTGACTTTTTGCTGGCGCTCCTCGACCGAGTAGCGGTCGCCGAAGGTCTTGTCCAGGAAGAAATCCTGTGTCGCCACGGCGTACTGCCTGTACTCGGGCGTGCCCACGCCGAAGCTGTCGGCAAGGGTGGCGTTGATTTTCTTTTGCAAGGCCTCCATGCCCGAGTCCCAGCCATCCCGTGCGACCGAGACATCGAAAGTCCGCAGCATCTTGACCTGCCGGTTGACCTTCTCGATCGTGTTCTTGATCGAGACCTTGTCGTGGGTGCCTGCGGGTGGCGGTGTGTGTTTGTCGATGGACATGCAGCTTCCTTATGCGGCCAGCCTGCACTTTAACGCGTCCGTGACGCGAACCCGAAGAAGCTCGTGGCGCAGCCTACAAAATCAGCATCGCCCGGAAGTCATTGACATTGGTATTCGTCGGCCCGGTGATGACCAGGTCACCCAGCGGCTCAAAGTAGCCATAGGCATCGTTGCGGTCCAGGTACTGGTTCAGCTTCATGCCCTGCGCCAGCGCCCGTTCCAGGGTGTCAGGCGCGACGAACGCGCCGGCGTTGTCTTCCACGCCGTCAATGCCATCGGTGTCGGCAGCCAGCGCATACACGCCCGCTTGCCCCTGCAGCCCCAGCGCCAGCCCCATGCAGAATTCGCCGGCCCGCCCGCCCCTGCCCTTGGGGGTGCCGTCGGGCTGCTTTTTGATGGTGACCGTGGTTTCGCCGCCGCTCAGAATCACGCAAGGTTTCTGGAAAGGCTGGCCCTTGAGAGCCACCGCGCGGGCCAGCGCCGCATGCACCTTGCCGACTTCGCGCGACTCGCCTTCCATTTCATCGCTGAGGATGTAGGCCGTCAGCCCCGCATCCCTGGCTACCGCGGCGGCGGCTTCGAGGCTTTGCTGCGGCGTGGCAATCATGTGGACCTCATGGCCGTTGAAGGCCGCATCGCCGGGCTTGGGCGTTTCGAGCGCGCCCTGCTCCAGCAGGCTCATGAGCCCGCCCGGGATCGCGATGCCGTAGCGCGCGAGGATGGCCACGGCCTCGGCGCAGGTGCTGGCATCAGGCACGGTCGGGCCGCTGGCGATGATGGAGGGGTCGTCGCCCGGCACGTCGCTGATGGTGAGCGTGACCACGCGCGCCGGCGCGCAGGCCGCGGCCAGCCGCCCGCCCTTGATGCGCGACAGGTGCTTGCGCACACAGTTCATCTCGCCAATGTTGGCGCCGCTGTTCAGCAGGTCCTTGTTGATGCGCTGCTTTTCTTCCAGCGTGAGGCCCTCGGCGGGCAAGGTCAAAAGAGACGAGCCGCCACCGGAGATCAGGCACAGCACCAGGTCGTCGGCGGTCAGACCCTGCGTCATGGCCAGGATGCGCTGCGCAGCCGCCAGGCCCGCCGCATCGGGCACCGGATGCGCCGCCTCGACCAGTTCGATGCGCTGCTTCAGGCCCGCAGGTCGCGGCGGGATATGGTGGTAGCGCGTGACCACCAGGCCCTCCAGCGGTGCGTCAGCAGGCCAGAGGGCCTCGACCGCCTGCACCATGGAACCCCCGGCCTTGCCGGCGCCCAGGACAATCGTCCGGCCCTTGGGCGGCTTGGGCAGCCACGCGGCCGTGTTGTGCAAAGGCAGCGCACGTTGCACTGCCGCGTGGTAGAGATGCTCCAGAAACTGGCGCGGCTGGGAGGCGGGGTTGGGTGCGGTCATTCGGATGTCTCTTGCGGGTTATTGGAAGGCAGTTGATTGAACAGCGCTGCTTTCCGGCACTGCTCGCTGTCCCGCCCAGACCGTCATTGTGCCGCCGTAACTCGCCTGTAACACCACACCACGGTTAAAAGTGAATTACCCCGCGCTAGTGTGGTGTCGCATGCTTGACGGTACAAATAAAACCGATGGATTTTTGTTCAGGACAAGGCGCAAACCACAGCAATAGCCCCGCTATTGCGCGGATTTGCAACGCCGTCATGGACGAAAAGACGCGGTTTTATGTACCGGATAGCGTGCAACACCACACTAGCCATCCCTCCAGAAAAATCGCCCTCCGGGGGGCCGATGCCAGCGGCCCGGCCTACTTCTTGCCCAGACCCAGGCGCTGCGCACCCTCGGTGTACAGGCGCACCTTGTCTTTCATGAAGGCGTCCATCTGATCGGCGCCGACATTGACCAGCTCGAACCCGCTCCTGGCCGCGAGCTCCTTCATTTCTGGGTCGTTGTTCATGGCGGCCCAGAGGTCCGAGAGGCGCTTGCGCGCTTCGGGCGGAGTTGACTTGGGCACACCGATGCCGCGGTAGGCGCCATCGACCCAGTCCACACCGAGCTCCTTGAAGGTGGGCACGTCGGGCATCAGCGGGTGGCGTTTTTCCATGGCCACGGCCAGCGGCCGCAGGCGGGTCTTGTTGCTGATGGCAAACGGCGTGTAGGTCATGGCACCGTCGACCTGGGAACCGATCACCGCGGTGGCCATGTCACCCGTGCCCTTGTAGGGAATGTAGTTGGTCTTGACGCCGAAAGCCGCATTCAGGCGTTCGTGCGCTGCGTGGTTGGCCGAGTTCAGGCCCGAACCGCCCAGGCTGAGCTGGCCGGGCTTGGCCTTGGCCGCACTGAGGAAATCAGCAAAGGTCTTGATCGGGCTGGACTCGGGCACCACGAGGATGTCGGGCGTGTAGTGGAACCAGAACACCGGCGTGATGTCCTGCGTCTTGTACTGTACCTGTCCCTCCAGCGGCTGGAACACGATATGCGGCAGGTTGATGCCAACCACGTTCAGCCCGTCACCCGGCAACTGGTTCATCTGGCCCCACATCAGCCCGCCGCCCGCACCGGCCTTGTACTGGATGATGGTGTCAATTGCAGGGCATTTCTTCTTCAGCACAACCTGTTGGTGGCGTGCCGACAGGTCGGACTCGCCGCCTGGCGGAAAGGCCTGCCAGTACAGCACGTTCTTGTCGAGGCAAGCGGGCCCGGCGGCTGCCGGAGCGCCTTGCGCCAGGGCCAGCGGGGCCAGCAAGGCCAGGCCGATTGCACTTAAAAGCTGTTTCATGGTTTGTCTCCTGTTGATTGTTGCCATCTCGTCATCCATCAGGCCCGTCAGGCCCTTACCGTCTGGTCTGTCAGTCCCGTCACGCCGCCTGGCGCGCCGGGGCCGCAGCAAAGCGCGCGCAGACGGCTTCGGTGACCTGTGCCATCGTGGCCTTGCCGCCGAGGTCGCTGGTATGCAGCGCCGGGTTGGCGGTGATGGCTTCCACCGCCTCCATCAGCACCCTGGCGGCCTCGGGCTCCCCAAGGTGCTCGAGCATCATCACGCAGGACCAGAAGGTGCCCACCGGGTTGGCGAGGCCCTTGCCCATGATGTCGAAGGCCGAGCCGTGAATCGGTTCGAACATCGACGGATAGCGGCGCTCGGGGTCAATGTTGCCGGTGGGCGCAATGCCCAGGCTGCCCGCCAGCGCGGCGGCCAGATCGCTCAGGATGTCGGCATGCAGGTTGGTCGCAACAATGGTGTCGAGCGAGGCCGGGCGGTTGATCATGCGCGCCGTCGAGGCATCCACCAATTCCTTGTCCCATTTGACATCCGGAAACTCTTTGGAGATCTGCAGGGCGATCTCGTCCCACATCACCATGGCATGGCGCTGGGCATTGGACTTGGTGATCACGGTCAGCAGCTTGCGGGGGCGCGACTGCGCCAGCTTGAAGGCAAAACGCATGATGCGCTCCACACCGGCGCGCGTCATCACGGAGACGTCCGTCGCCACTTCGATGGGATGGCCCTGGTGGGCGCGACCGCCGACGCCCGAATATTCGCCCTCGGAGTTTTCGCGCACGATGACCCAGTTCAGGTCTTCGGCCTTGCAGCGCTTCAGGGGGCCGTCGATGCCGGGCAGGATGCGCGTGGGGCGCACGTTGGCGTACTGGTCAAAGCCCTGGCAGATCTTCAGGCGCAGGCCCCACAGCGTGATGTGGTCCGGGATGTGGGGGTCGCCGGCGGAGCCGAACAAAATCGCGTCCATGCCACGCAGCGCATCCAGGCCGTTGTCCGGCATCATCACGCCGTGCTGGCGGAAATAGTCACCGCCCCAGTCGAACGAGGTGAAATCGAATTTGAACTTGCTCTGCGTGGCGGCCAGCGCTTGCAGCACGGTCTGGCCGGCCGGCACCACTTCCTTGCCGATGCCGTCACCGGGAATACACGCGATCTTGTAGGTTTTCATGAAATGTCCTGGGCTGTTGTGAGTTGTCCTGCCGACAACTTTAACGACTGCCCATCGCGTATAAAACATTTCAAGTTATGTCATTATTGCCTTCAAGTTAACAATCATGGAGTTCCGTTTCGACGACCTCAGGCTGGAATTCCCCTCAAGTCAACGCCGCCCTCAGCGCATCCGCGAGCGGCGGGTATCCACGAAAAACAGCCCGGCACGCAGAGGCAGACCGCGCTGTGGCGGTCATGCCGGCCCGATCACTGCCGGATACGCCCGGCCTCGGTGACGATGGTTAGTTCCACAAACCTTGAGCCGAACCGCATGCCCGGCTTGAAGCCGACCTTGTAGCCGCCCAGGTCTAGGTCCAGGCCGTCGAGCGCTTTCACCATTCCGTCGCGGGAGACACGGGCGCCCATGCGCCGCACGGCTTCCACAATCACCGTGCCGGCAATGTAGCCCTCCATCATCGCGTAGCTCACCGGCACTTCCAGGTCAGGGGTGCTGCCCGCCAGATCGCTGAATTCCTTGTTCAACCGGCCTGAAATCTTGTACGGGTTGGGCGTTACCTGGGTGATAGCCAGGCCCTTGAGCTGGGCCTCGCCCAGGCGCTTGGAGATTTGCTCGATGTCTGCGCCCGAGTGCGCGAACAGGCGCGCCGTGCCGCCGCCTCCCTGGTATTTTTCAATGAAGGCTGCCGCAGCGGAGCCGCTGGCAACGATGATGATCGCCTGCGGCGCCGCGGCAATGAAGGTGTCAATCACCGCATTGGGAACCTTGGCCGTACCGGCCGCGTAAGCGCCCTTGGCCGTGATGTGCGCGCCCTTGCTCTTCATCACGTCTTCGGTCGCGGCAATCAACGGGGCAGCACCGGGACCGTCTTGATAAAAGAGACCAATGCGGGTGATACCGACCGTGACGAGATGTTCGGTGATCTTGTTGATCTCATCGCGCAGATTCGCACGGACGCTGTAGAGCAAGGGCGCCTCGGCCCTGATCTCGTTCACGCGGTAGCCCACCAGCGGGATATTTTCCTTTTCGAGCAGGCCGGAACTGACCAGCTCGCCAATCACGTGGTCGCCGAAGTAACCCGCCAGCACGAGCGGGCGGCTCTCGCCGAGCAGCTGCCGGGTGGCGGTCATATTTTCGGCAGGGCTGCCGGAATCGTTCTTGCGGACCAGGCTGAACGTATGGCCGTTCACCCCACCCGCCTTGTTGGCCTTGTTCAGGGCCAGCTGGATGCCGGTTGAATAGGCGCGGGCCTGCGAGCCCTCCAGCCCGGACAAGGGGGCCACCTGCCCGACAACAATCTGGACGGCATTGACTGCCAGCGGTGCGGCCAGGGCAGCGGCAACCGCCAGGTGACGAATCAGGAACTGCAAACGCATCATCATGGGTTTCTCCTCCTCATAGGGTGTGGCACGCCAGGCGGACCGAGAGACCGCGGCGACCATCTGTTTCTTGGCTATTAGGCTATTGGGTTATTAGGCCTATCGGGTATCGGCACAGGGTTGTGCCCGGCCGCAGCCGTCAGGCGGCAACCGCCACGAATTGAAGCACGGGATCCGGCGATGCCTGTACGTGAAATTACGCAGACGCGCCCGCGCCTTGCTGCGCCGACGGATGCGGTGGCCGGTCAGCGGATCAAGGCGTCCGGGCACCCGCCTCAAACCACCGCCGGAGCAGCTCACGCTCCGCGTCGGTCATGCCGGTGGCATTGTTCATGGGCATGGCCTTGCTCACCACGGCCTGCTGGTACACGGCTTGCGCATGCCGGCTGAGCTGCTCCGGCGAATCCAGCCGCACGTTTTTCATCTGCACCTGCTCGCCATGGCACTGGTAGCAGCGCTGGGCCAGCACCTTCTGCACCGCTGCATAACTGCCGGCGCCGTCAGCCCCTGTACCGCTTTGGCCAGTCGCCATCGATTCGGTAGCAACCGGATTCATCCAGGCGATCGCGCCGATGATCACCGCGATTCCGGTCAGCGCGTAAGGCAGCGGGTGGCGGTTGCGGCCCAGCTTGTAGCCATGGCGCAGCACAAAAAACTGCCGGATGGCAGCG
Source organism: Polaromonas sp. P4_H1 (assembly GCF_056400945.1). NCBI lineage: Bacteria > Pseudomonadati > Pseudomonadota > Betaproteobacteria > Burkholderiales > Comamonadaceae > Polaromonas > Polaromonas sp. P4_H1. Next base: position 220,169 of record NZ_JBFUKG010000005.1, read on the forward strand.
CCGGCCAGCATCATCAGGATGAGCACCAGCCAGTTACGCGGATGACTCCAGGTAAAACTGTAGTGGTTGCTCAGCATGGCAAACAGCACCGGCAGCGTGAAGTAAGTGTTGTGCACGCTGCGCTGCTTGCCGCGCAGGCCGTGCACCGGGTCCACCGGCTCACCGGCCTTGATGCTTGCAATCACCTTGCGCTGGCCCGGGATGATCCAGAAAAAGACATTGGCGCTCATGGCCGTGGCCATCATGGCCCCCACCAGCAAAAAGGCCGCGCGCCCGGCAAACCAGTGGCAGGCCAGCCAGGATGCGATGCACACCAGCAGCGCAACCAGCGCCCCGACGATGGCATCGCCACTGACCTCGCCCCCACGCTTTTCACTGCGTGTCATGCGCTGCCCCCCGAGGGGGCCCAATTTCCTCGGGGCGGCCCAGCGGAAATTGCGCTGGCCGAAGAGTTGGCAGATGCCGTCGTACAGCATCCAGAACACCACCAAGAAAGACAGCGCCACACCGACAGCCGCCCCCGTCGACCAGTTCATCAGGGACTTGTCGATCAGGTAGGTGCCGGCGTTCCAGAGATAGGAGATGGTGAAGAGCGCAAAACCCGACAGCCAGGTGCTGTAGCTTTCCCAGTAAAACCAGTGCAGGTGCGCCGGCAGTTGCGGCGGTTGGACCGCGAACTTGACCGGGTGGTAAAAGCCGCCGCCGTGTACCGCCCAGAGCTCGCCGCTGACACCCTGCCGCTTCAGGTCCTCGTCTTCCGGCGGCGTCAGGCTGGAATCGAGAAAGACAAAGTAAAACGAGGAACCGACCCAGGCGATGGCGGTAATGACATGGACCCAGCGCAGCAGCAGGTTGGCCCAGTCGAGAAGGTAGTTTTCCATATCTCTCAACCTATGCAAACCTGCTCACCACTGCGGGCGCTGTAAGCAGAAATTAGGCCGCGAACAAAAGAAACAGACGTTTCCCGGCTCCGCTGCGGCCTGATGGCGTCAGTTTATCGAGTTTGACGGCCCCGGCAAAGCCCTGGGGCGGCCAGGCTCAGCCGCCGTGGACGGTTTGCAACAGCTGCGCCGCTACAGCGACCGCAATCACTTCCGGTTCCTTGCCGCCGATACCGGGCACGCCGATCGGGCAGGTCACCTGCGCCAACTCGGCCGGGGTGAAACCCCTGGCCTCCAGCCGATGGCGAAACACCGCCCATTTGCTTTTGCTGCCGATCAGGCCAATGTAAGGCAGGTCGGCCTTCTCGCGCTGACGTTTCAGGCAGGCGGCCACTATATCCAGGTCCTCCGCATGGCTGAAACTCATGATGAGCACGCGCGACTGCGGCGCCAGGCCGGGCACGGCCGCCTGCACCGGCCCGGAATACTCGCACACGACGCGTTCCGGCACCTCGTCGGGAAAGACCTCGTCGCGGCTGTCGATCCAGGTGAGCAGAAATGGCAACGGCGCCAGCACCTGCACCAGCGCATGGCCCACATGGCCGCCGCCAAACAAGGCCACCGGCACCAGCCTGCCGGCCAGTTCATCGGCCAGGCTTTGCGCCAGCGCGGGCGCATCATGCGCGCCGACCCTCTCGAAACGAAGATGCACCACGCCACCGCAGCATTGGCCCAGCGCCGGCCCCAGCGCAAAACGCACCGGCGCCTCGGCGGCCTCCTTCGCCTCTTCCGCCTCTTTCCCTTGCACGCCCTCGGCCAGCAGTTGCGCACGCGCCCTGGCAATGGCTTCGTATTCCAGGTGACCGCCGCCTATGGTGCCCACCAGTGCATCGGTAAAAACGGCCATCCAGGTACCGGCCTCGCGCGGAACGGAGCCCTGGGTCGAAACCACCCGCACCAGCACCGCCGGCTCATGGGCCAGCCGTGCCAGAAAAGCGTCGACGGGCCGACTGGTGTTGCTGGAAACCATTGGTGACGAGTTGGCCATGTCAGCGGATTAAATTGTGGGCAAAATAGTTACATCAACAACATGAATTCAACAAAGGGCACAAGGAGCACAAGGAGCGCTAGAGGCACACAAGAGACACACCAGGCGACAAGGCACGCCGTACGCGAATACAGACTGAACCCTTACCTTAGCACCACCTCGCACGATTCGGCCACAGAAATGGCGCCCGGCAACATCTCGCTCCCGGGATCAGTCCGGACATACATGGCAACAACAACAAACAATAAGCGCACACCCATCATGAGACACGACACGCCTGACTCCGCACTTCGCCGCCATTGGCTGCTGGCACTCCTCGCCGCTTCGGTGGCTGCACTGCTGAATGCCTGCAAGACCGCCCCCGAAATAGCGCTCCCCGAGTCCCCGAAGGAACCCGACAAACCCGACAAGCCGGTGGCCATTGCTGTTCCTGAGCCAAAAGGCTCGGCCCGAACGTCTTCAGCCAGCTCGCCGCGCGCCTACCGGGAAGACGGCGCCACCCATATTTATGGCCTCAATGCCGACCGTATTTACAAGGGGAAAATGCCGCCGCTGCTCTATGCCATCGGTGTGCTGAACGTGGAGATAGATCGGGCCGGCCGCGTGACCCGCCTGGACTGGATGCGCGCGCCGCGCCATGCCCCTGAAGTGATCGCGGAAATTGAGCGCACCATCAAGGAAGCCTCACCTTTCCCCGCGCCCACGCGGCTGGGCAAGGTGGTTTATACCGACACCTGGCTGTGGCACAAGAGTGGCAAGTTTCAGCTGGATACGCTGACCGAAGGGCAGAATTAGGCCCCCACGGTCGCTCACTKCGTGTAGCTCCCTGCCCCCCGAGGGGGCCGCTGCGCCTGCGGTCTGGCAAAGCCAGTCCCGCGGCCCCTGCTGGTATTGGACGGTTCGCTGCGCATCGCGCTTGGAGCGCCCTGGGCCATCCTTCGACAGGCCAGGACGACCGGATATGAAAGAGCGACAAAGAGGGATCTTCAACCCAGCCTGAGCCGCGGAACCGGCTTTGCCGGGCCGCAGGCGGGCGGCCCCCTCGGGGGGCAGGGAGCTACACGMAGTGAGCGACCGTGGGGGTCACTCTATTTTGAGGTTTTGCGTCTTCACGACGTTGCGCCAGGCGCGGTAGTCGGCTTCGATGAAGTGGCCCAGCAGCGCGGGCGAGCCGGGTGCGGGCTCGACGGCATCGGTCTTGAAGCGGGCGAGCACATCAGGCAGGGCCACCACCTTGTTGATGGCAGCGTTCAGGGCATTGACGACGGCAGCAGGCGTGCCCGTGGGCGCCATCAGTGCGAAATAGTTCACCACATCGATGCCGGGCATGCCGGCCTCGGTCATGCTGGGCACATCGGGCAGCGCACTGGAGCGCTTGGCGCTCGTCACGGCCAGGGGCTTGATGCTGCCGTTCCTGATGAAGGGCAACAGGGCGGGAATAGTGCCGGTGACCAGCTGGATCTGCCCGCCAATCATGTCCATGGTGGCGGGTGCCACGCCGCGGTAAGGAATATGCGTGATGAAGGTGCCGGTGCGCGCCTTCAGCAGTTCCAGCACCAGGTGGTTGACGCCCCCCGCACCGGCCGAGCCGTAGTTGAGTGCGCCGGGCTTCTGCCTGGCCAGCGTGACCAGCTCTTTCATGTTGTTGACCGGCAACTGGGCGTTGGCCGCCCAGACCAGCGGGCCGCTGGCGATCATGCCGACCGGCGTGAACTGGCGCAGCGGGTCGTAGTTGGCGCTGGGCAGCGATGCCGCCACCGTGGTGAACGGTGAGGCCACCAGCAGCAGGGTGTAGCCATCCGCAGGGGCCTGGGCGACATATTGCGTGCCGATCGCACCCGAAGCGCCGGCCTTGTTGTCCACCACAAAGGTGGCGTTCATGACCTCGCCGAGCTTTTGCGCCACCAGGCGCGCCATGGCGTCGGTGCCAGCGCCCGGTGCAAAGGGCACCACGATCTTGACGGCGCGGTCGGGATAGGCAGGGGTAGAAGTAGCAGGGCCTTGCGCCCGTGCTGCGGGAAGCACCAGACTGGCGGCAGTACCTGCAGATAACAGCAGGGCTTGGCGGCGGCTCAGGGCGCCCGTGGACGTGTCGTTCATGTAGAACCAAAAAAAGTGGCAACCGGCGGATTGTCGCCGCCGCCCATGACTGCTGCGTGACAGGGCCGCGACAGCCCACCGTTCGGCTTCAGCTTCCGCGGTAGGTCGAGTAGCTCCAGGGGCTGACCAGCAGGGGCACGTGGTAGTGCTGGCCGGTATCGGCCACGCCGAAATCCAGCGTGACCTGGTCCAAAAAGGGCGGCTCCGGCAGCACCACGCCCTTCGCCCTGAAATAAGCGGCCACATCAAATACCAGCCGGTAGGTGCCGGCTTGCAACGTGGCGCTGTCGTACAGCAGTCCGCCCGGATGGCGGCCATCGTCGTCAAGTGTGAAGCTTTTCACCAGCGTGGCCTGGTCGCCGCGGGTGGTGAACAGTGCAACCCGCATGCCGCCCGCCGGCGTGCCGTGCATCGTGTCCAGTACATGTGTGCTCAGGCCCATGGCGTTCCTTCAGGGTTCAGGGTTCAGGGTGGGTGAAAAATGCGAAAAACATAAAAAACGGTTCACCAAAATTGTATACAATTTTTGGATTTGGGGCTATGATATCTGCATGGAATCATCCACCACCCATGCCATCGTCGAAGCCCTGACCAAGGCCATTGTGGAGCACCGGCTACACCCGGGCACCAAACTGGCCGAACAAAAACTGGCCGATCATTTCGGTGTATCGCGCACCCTGGTGCGGCAGGCGCTGTTTCAGCTGTCGCAAAACCGCCTGATTCGCCTGGAGCCCGCCCGTGGCGCCTTTGTGGCCGCGCCCTCGGTGCCCGAAGCCCGGCAGGTGTTTGCGGTGCGGCGCATGCTGGAAGCGGAAATGACCCGTGCCTTTGTGCGCGATGTCACCCCCGCCAAGATCAAGGCGCTCAGGGACCACGTCAACCAGGAGAAATCGGCTGTGGAACGCAACGATGTGCCCGGCCGCACCGAACTGCTGGGCGACTTTCATGTGCGCATGGCTGAACTCATGGGCAACGAAGTGCTGGCTCAAATACTCGGCGAGCTGATCTCGCGCTGCGCACTCATCACCCTGATGTACCAGACCGCCAGCGCCGCCGAACACTCGAACGACGAACACGCCGAAATCGTCAAGGCCCTGGCGGCTAAAGACGAAGCGCTTGCCGTGCGCCTGATGACCGAGCATTTGCTGCATGTCGAAGAAAACCTCGCCTTTGACCGCAAGGTTCCCACTAACGATATTTCGATGGCTTTGTCATGAACACCTACGATTCCACTGCACCCTATCCCCGTGATCTAGTCGGTTACGGCCGCAACCCGCCGCATGCCCAGTGGCCAGGCCAGGCGCGCATTGCCGTGCAGTTTGTACTGAACTACGAGGAAGGCGGTGAAAACGCCGTGCTACATGGCGATGCAGGCTCCGAACAGTTCCTCTCCGAAATGTTCAACCCCGCCAGTTTTGCCGACCGCCATCTGAGCATGGAAGGCATTTACGAATATGGCTCGCGCGTGGGTGTGTGGCGCATCCTGCGCGAATTTGAAAAGCGCAAGCTTCCGCTGACCGTGTTTGGCGTCGGCATGGCGCTGCAGCGCCACCCTGAACTGACCTCAGCCTTCGTGGAGCTGGGCCATGAGATCGCCTGCCACGGCTGGCGCTGGATCAGCTACCAGAATGTCGACGAAGCCACCGAGCGCGAGCACATGCGCCTGGGGCTGGAGGCCATCGAGCAACTCACCGGCACCCGCCCCTTGGGCTGGTACACCGGGCGCGACAGCCCGCGCACGCGGCGCCTGGTGGCCGATGACGGCCGGCTGGCTTACGACAGCGACTACTACGGCGACGACCTGCCCTTCTGGATGAAGGTCGCGCGCACCGACGGCACGGTGGTGCCGCGCCTGGTGGTGCCCTACACGCTGGACACCAACGACATGCGCTTTTCATTGCCGCAGGGGTTTTCCCAGGGCGACGATTTCTTCACCTACCTGAAGGACAGCTTTGACGCGCTGTATGCCGAAGGCGACGAGGCCCCGAAGATGCTGAGCATCGGCATGCACTGCCGGCTGCTCGGGCGGCCGGGGCGCATCGTGGCGCTGCAGCGCTTTCTGGACCATGTGCAGCAGCACGACCGCGTCTGGGTGTGCCGGCGCATTGATATTGCCCGGCACTGGCAGCAGACCCATCCGTATCCAGCATGAAAGGGAACCTCGCCATGGCCATCACCCTGGAACAAGTCAATCGTGCCTCCCGCGCCGAAGCGATGGAGCTGCTGGACGGCCTGTATGAGCACTCGCCGTGGGTCGCCGAAAAGGCGCTCAACGAGCGCCCTTTCCACTCGCTGGCACACCTGAAACACGCGATGGCCCGCGTGCTGCACGACGCCGGCAAGAACGCGCAAATCCGCCTCATCCAGGCCCACCCCGAACTGGCCGGCAAGGCCATGGTCAGCCAAAGCCTCACGGCCGAGTCAGCCCATGAACAGGACAAGGCAGGCCTCACGCAATGCACGCCGCAGGAGTTTGAAACCCTGCAGCACCTCAACACCGACTACAACGCCAAATTCGGCTTTCCCTTCATCCTCGCGGTGCGCGGCCCGCGCGGCAACGGGCTGAGCAAGCGGCAGATCATCGAGACCTTTGCGCGGCGCCTGCAAAACCACCCTGACTTTGAGCTGCAGGAATGCCTGCGCAACATCCACCGCGTAGTCGAACTCCGGCTCAATGACAAGTTCGCGGCAGAACCGGCGCTGGGCAACGACGTCTGGGACTGGCATGAGCAACTGGCCCAATACAGCGACCCGGGCTACGCCGAAAAAGGCCAGCTGACGGTGACCTACCTCACCGACGCACACCGCGCCTGCGCGCAGTTCATAAGCAAGACCATGCGGGACTGCGGCTTTGACGAGGTGGGCATCGATGCCGTGGGCAACGTGGTGGGCCTCTACAAGGCCGCCACCCCCAACGCCAAAACCCTGCTCACAGGCAGCCACTACGACACCGTGCGCAACGGCGGCAAGTACGACGGCCGGCTCGGCATTTTTGTGCCCATCGCCTGCGTGCGCGAACTGCACCGCCTGGGCCGGCGACTTCCCTTCAACCTGGAAGTGGTCGGCTTTGCGGAAGAAGAAGGCCAGCGCTACAAGGCCACCTTCCTGGGTTCGGGCGCGTTGATCGGCGACTTCAAGCCCGAGTGGCTGGACCAGAAGGACGCCGACGGCATCACCATGCGCGAAGCCATGCACAATGCCGGCCTCCAGCCCGCGGACATCGCGAAGATCAAACGCCAGGCAGACAGCTACCTCGGCTTTGTCGAAGTCCATATCGAGCAGGGACCGGTGCTCAATGAGCTGGACCTCCCCCTGGGCATCGTGACCTCCATCAACGGCAGTGTGCGTTACCTCTGCGAAATCATCGGCATGGCCAGCCACGCCGGCACCACGCCGATGAACCGCCGCCGCGACGCAGCCACCGCCGTGGCCGAGCTCGCGCTCTATGTGGAGAAGCGGGCTGCACACGACGGCGATTCCGTCGGCACCGTGGGCATGCTGCAGGTACCGAACGGCTCCATCAACGTGGTGCCGGGCCGCTGCCTGTTTTCACTCGACATGCGCGCGGCCGTCGATGCGCAGCGCGATGCATTGGTCTCCGACGTACTGGCGCAGCTCAAAACCATTTGCGAGCGCCGCGGCGTGCACTACACGCTGGAGCTGACCGAGCGAGCGGCCGCCGCGCCCAGCGCGCCCGAATGGCAGCGGCGCTGGGAGGCTGCCGTGGAGCCACTGGGCGTTCCGCTGTACCGCATGCCCAGCGGCGCCGGCCACGACGCCATGAAACTGCACAAGGTGATGCCGCAGGCCATGCTGTTTGTGCGCGGCGAGAATTCCGGCATCAGCCACAACCCGCTGGAGAGCACCACCAGTGATGACATTCAGCTCGCCACGGCCGCCTTCCAGCGCCTGCTGGCCAACCTGGCTTTGGAAACCCCATGACCACCACCCATATCAACACTGACATCAACACCGATACCAACATCGACACCGCCTACAAGCAGCTTGATCGCTGGATCGACGAGCACTTCGACGAGGAAGTGCGCTTCCTGCAGGAACTCATACGCGTACCCACCGACACGCCCCCGGGCAACAACGCGCCGCACGCCGAGCGCACTGCCGAGCTGCTGCAGGCTTTCGGCTTTGAGGCTGAAAAACACCCTGTTCCCGAGGCTGACGTCCGGGCCTATGGGCTCGAATCCATCACCAACCTGATCGTGCGCCGCCCGTATTCGAAACCCGGCGAAGGACGCACGATCGCGCTCAATGCCCACGGCGATGTGGTGCCGCCCGGCGAGGGCTGGACCAAGGATCCTTATGGCGGCGAGATCGAAGACGGCAAGATCTACGGCCGCGCGGCCGCGGTCAGCAAATGCGATTTCGCCAGCTTCACCTTTGCCGTCCGGGCACTCGAAGCACTGGGCGCACCGCTCAAAGGCGGTGTCGAGCTGCATTTCACCTACGACGAAGAGTTTGGCGGCGAGATGGGGCCGGGCTGGCTGCTGCGCCAGGGTCTGACCAAACCCGACCTGATGATCGCGGCGGGCTTTTCATATGAAGTCGTGACCGCCCACAACGGCTGCCTGCAAATGGAAGTCACCGTGCACGGCAAGATGGCCCATGCGGCCGTTCCCGACACCGGCGTCGACGCGCTGCAGGGCGCGGTGCATATCCTCAATGCGCTGTATGCGCAAAACGCGCTGTACCGCAAGGTCACCTCTGGGGTCGCGGGCATCAACCACCCTTACCTGAATGTAGGCCGCATCGAAGGCGGAACCAACACCAACGTCGTGCCCGGCAAGGTGATGTTCAAGCTGGACCGCCGCATGATCCCGGAAGAAAATCCGGTCGAAGTCGAAGCCACCATCCGCCAGGTGATTGCCGACGCCGCTGCCGGCTGCGCGGGCATCAGCGTGGACATCAAGCGGCTGCTGCTGGCCAACTCGATGAAGCCGCTGGCGGGCAACAAGCCCCTGGTGGACGCGATCCAGAAGCATGGCGAGGCACTGTTCGGCCAGAAAATCCCGGCCATGGGCACGCCGCTGTACACCGACGTGCGGCTCTATGCCGAAGCCGGCATTCCCGGTGTGATTTACGGCGCCGGGCCACGCAGCGTGCTCGAGTCGCATGCCAAGCGTGCCGACGAGCGTCTGGAGCTGGAAGACCTGCGCCGCGCCACCAAGGTGATTGCCCGCACGCTGGTTGATTTGCTGGCCTGACCCGACGGCAAAAACGCACGAAAAAACTCACGAAAGACCGGGACAGCCGGCAACGGTGAGTTGCCCGGCGCCCGCAGCAGCGACATGGCGCGCGCAAACCGCCGGCACCCGACCGACCGCACTTCCGGTGCCGTGTCACATTGCCACCCGGCGCCGCGCCGGGCGATTTCCAGGCATTTCGCCGACCCGGCGAATCCGTGCGGTGCGAGAGTCACTGACGCCTGAAAGTGAGCCGTCACAGGCGTAATATTTAACTTCGGGCACATGAACCGGGAAGCCGGCGCTCGACTGCATGAATACCAGGAAAGCAGCGAGTCGCCAGTCTTCCAGCCCTCAGGAAACAAGGAGACACACCATGACTACTCCTCTTTCACCGGCTGAAGAAGCGCTGCGCGACGCCGCGCGCGACTACCACCGCAGCCCGGTGCACGGCAAGATATCCATCACGCCAACCAAGCCGCTGTCCAACCAGCGGGACCTGTCCCTGGCCTATTCGCCCGGCGTGGCCTACCCCTGCCTTGACATCGAGGCCGACCCCTCGCTCGCGGCCGAGTACACCTCGCGCGGCAACCTCGTGGGGGTGATCACCAATGGCACGGCCGTCCTGGGACTGGGCGACATCGGCCCGCTGGCAGCCAAGCCGGTGATGGAAGGCAAGGGCTGCCTGTTCAAGAAGTTCGCCGGCATCGACGTGTTTGACATCGAGCTGGCCGAGCGCGACCCCGACAGGCTGATTGACATCATCGCCGCCATGGAGCCCACGCTGGGCGGCATCAACCTCGAGGACATCAAGGCACCGGAGTGTTTCTACATCGAGACGAAACTGCGCGAGCGCATGAACATACCGGTGTTCCACGACGACCAGCACGGCACCGCCATCATCTCGTCGGCGGCCGTGCTCAACGGCCTGGAACTGGTGGGCAAGCGGATCGAGGACGTCAAGGTCGCGGTCTCGGGGGCGGGAGCGGCCGCACTGGCCTGCCTGGACGTGATGGTGGGCCTGGGGGTGCGCCGCGAAAACGTCTATGTCTGCGACTCCAAAGGCGTGATCTACCACGGCCGCCCCGGCGGTTTTGACGAATCCAAGAAACGTTTTTCCCAGGAAACGGCGCTGCGCACGCTGGCCGACGCGGTCAACGGCGCGGACGTGTTTCTGGGGTGCTCGGCGCCCGGCGTGCTGACGCAGGACATGGTCAAGACCATGGCCGCCAGCCCGATCATCCTGGCGCTGGCCAACCCCGAACCGGAAATTCGACCCGAGCTGGCCAAGGCGGCGCGGCCGGACTGCATCATTGCCACGGGCCGTTCGGACTACCCGAACCAGGTCAACAATGTCCTGTGCTTCCCCTACATCTTTCGCGGCGCGCTCGATTGCGGCGCCACCAAGATCACCGAAGAAATGAAGCTCGCCTGCGTGCGGCAGATTGCCGACCTGACCAAGGCGGACATCAGCGAGGAAGTCGCCCGGGCCTATATCGGGCAGGATCTGGTGTTCGGCCCTGACTACATCATTCCCAAGCCTTTTGACTCGCGCCTGATTCTCAGGATCGCACCGGCGGTGGCGCAGGCCGCGCAGGACTCGGGTGTGGCGACCCGGCCCATCACGGACATGGCCGCTTACCGGCGGGAACTGTCGCGTTTCGTGTACTCGACCGGCATGCTCATGCAACCGATGTTCCTTGCGGCGCACGCCATTGCGGACCCGCACAAACGCGTGGCCTTCGCCGAAGGGGAGGACGAGCGCGTGCTGCGTGCGGCGCAACTGGTGCTCGACGAAGGCCTGGCCCGGCCCATCCTCATCGGCCGTCCCGCCGTGATCGAGACCCGCATCGCCAAGGCCGGACTGCGGCTGCGGCTCGGCCACGATGTGGAATGCGTCAATCCCGAGGACGACCCGCGCTTTCGCCATTACTGGGAAACCTACCACCGGATCATGGGTCGCCACGGCGTGACGCCCGACGCCGCCAAGGCGGCGGTGCGCCGCTCCACCACCACTATCGCCGCGCTGATGGTCAAACTCGGCGACGCCGATGTCATGCTGTGCGGCATGGTGGGCCGCTACGACGGACATCTTGAGCATGTGCGCGACATCATCGGGCTCAAGGAGGGTGCGTCCGGGTTTGCGGCGCTGAATGCACTGATGCTGGACAAACGCACCCTGTTCATCGCCGATACCTTTGTCAACGAAGACCCGAGTGCCGAGCAGCTGGCCAGCATTGCGCTGATGGCGGTCGATGAGGTGCGGCGCTTCGGCATCCCGCCCAAGGTGGCATTTCTGTCGCACTCCAACTATGGCTCGTCCAACCGTGCGTCGGCGCGCAAGATGCGGCTGGCCCACGAGCTGTTCACCAGGATGGCGCCCGACGTGGAGTCCGATGGCGAGCTGCATGGCGATGCGGCGCTGTCGGAAGAGGTGCGGCGGGCGTCCCTGATGGAAAGCAATCTGAGCGGGGAGGCCAATATCCTGATTTGCCCGAATCTGGATTCCGCCAACATCCTCTTCAACGTGCTCAAGATGACGGGCGGCCAGGGTGTCACCGTCGGCCCCATTCTGCTCGGCACGGCGGCCTCGGCACACATCCTGACCACCTCGGCCACCGTGCGGCGCGTGGTGAACATGACGGCGCTGGCCGTGGCCAGCGCAGCGGCCCGGCGCTGACACGCACCCTCGGCACCGCGCCTGGTGCGGTGACAGGCACAGCCGGGATTTCCGGGGCCCGCCTGTTTCCGTGCGCCGCGAAAAACCGAGGTCTCCAAGTTTTCCCAAGCTTTTGAAGGTTTGCCGGCGCACGCTGCGCGGCCTGCCGGATTGGCGGTCAACGGCCTTAACCCCCTCCTCTCAAAACTCCCGTTGCGGCGGGAGTTTTGCTTTCCGGAAGAGCTGTCCGCACCGCCTCGGGTGAGCCAGTGAAGGCGAAGTGGGCGAATCAGTTTTTACTTTCCCGGCAGGGATGACTCGGGATAACCCTGAAATGTTATTTCCGCACTTTGCCTACATTACTTGTATGCAAGACTTGTGAGCAATAGGCCTTGCTGTTCAGAAACCCCTTTCGGAGACTGCCATGCCCAAGTTTTTCCGCTCCCTGTTCGGTCAGGTGCTGCTCGCCCTGATCGTCGGCGTGATCGTCGGTTTTGTCTGGCCAGACACGGCCGTGCAGCTCAAGCCGCTCGGCGACGGCTTCATCAAGCTGATCAAGATGCTGATCCCGCTGATCGTGTTTTGCGTGGTGGTGCACGGCATCGCCGGCACCGGCGACCTCAAGCGGGTCGGCCGGGTCGGCGTCAAGTCGCTGATCTACTTTGAGGTGGTCACCACCGTCGCCCTGGCGCTGGGCCTGCTGCTGGCCTTTGTGTTCCAGCCCGGCGTGGGCATGAATGTCGACCCCAAGACGCTGGACGCCAGCGCCATGAGCGCCTATGCCACCAACGCGAGCAAGCTGACCGGCGGCGGCACGGTCGACTTCCTGATGAAGCTGATCCCGACCACGGCGGTGAGCGCCTTCGCCAACGGCGATGTGCTGCAGGTGCTGCTGTTCGCCGTGTTGTTCGGCTGCGCGCTGGCCATGCTGGGCGAGCGCGGCAAGCATGTCAGCGGTTTCATCGAAGATCTCTCCCATGTGCTGTTCAAGACCATGGGCATCATCATCAAGCTGGCGCCCCTGGGCGTGCTGGGTGCCATTGCCTTCACCGTGGGCAAGTACGGCATCGGCTCGCTCAAGCAGCTGGGCATGCTGGTGGTGCTGTTCTATGGCGCGGTGACCATCTTCGTGGTCGTCGTGCTCGGCGCCATCATGCACCTGTCGGGCTTTAACCTGTTCAAGCTGCTGCGCTACCTGCGCGAGGAACTGATGGTGGTGTTTGCCACCACCTCGTCCGACAGCGTGCTGCCGCAGATCATGGCCAAGCTCAAGCACATGGGCATACGCGACTCCACGGTCGGCCTGGTCATCCCTACCGGCTATTCGTTCAACCTCGACGCGTTCTCGATCTACATCACGCTGGCGGCCGTCTTCATTGCCCAGGCCACCAACACGCCGATCTCGATGACCGATCTGCTGACCATCCTGGCCATCTCGCTGGTCACCTCCAAGGGCGCGCACGGTGTGCCGGGCTCGGCGATCGTGGTGCTGGCCGCCACCCTGCAGGCGATTCCGGCCATTCCCGCCATCGGCCTGGTGCTCGTGCTGTCGGTGGACTGGTTCATGGGCATCGCCCGCGCCCTGGGCAACCTGATCGGCAACTGCGTGGCCACGGTCGCGGTGGCCGCCTGGGAGGGCGACATCGACCGCGAGCGCGCCCATGCCGTGCTCAATGGCGAGCCGCACGCGGTGTTCGACATAGAGGACGAGGAGCCTGCGCCCGTGCCGGTGGCCGTGCCAGTTCGTTAGTCCGTTAAAGTCCCATGCCATGAGCAGCCAGAACCAGATTTCCCAGCAGGTGGTCGAATCCATCCTCGCGCAAAAGCTCGCGCCCGGTGAGCGCCTGGGCGAGCAGGAGCTCGCCGAGCTGTTCGGTGTGAGCCGCACGCTGGTGCGCGAAGCACTGATGCAGCTGCAGGCACGCGGCTTCGTGGAAGTGCGCACGCGCAAGGGCTGGTATGTGGTGGAGCCCTCGGTCGAGGAGGCACGCGATGCGTTCTCGGCCCGCCGCATCATCGAGACCGGCATCCTGCGCGAAGCAGGCCGGCCGCTGCAATCGGTGGTGCGCAAGCTGCGCCAGCACATTGCCCAGGAGAAACAGGCGATTGAAGACGCCGACGCCGCCACCCGCTCTTTCCTGCTGGCCGACTTCCATGTCTGCCTGGCCGAATGCCTGGGGCAACGGCTGCTGTGCGATGTGCTGCGCGACCTGACCGCGCGCACCACGCTGGCAGCCTCGCTGTACCAGTCCAAGCACGACGCGGGCCAGTCCTGCGCCGAGCATGCGGGCATCGTGGCCGCGCTCGAAAAAGGCCAGCTGGAACTGGCCCGGCAGCGCATGCTGGACCACATTGGCAGCGTCGAAGCGGCGCTGGGCTCGTCGGCGCCGGACGCCTCCAGCAGTGACAGGCTGCGCGCGGCGCTCTCGCCGGTGGGGCGGCCCACCTTGCGCCGGGTAGGCTGACGCACCCTGCCATCAAGACCGGCTATGCGCCGCTGTTAACCCCCATACGGTTCAGTCAAGGACCCGTGAAGCTCCTTCCCCTTTCGGGGGAAGGCTGGGGTGAGGGCCAGCGACGACCAGGTCAGCACGGTGGCCCGACGCCCACGCCGTGAGCCCCCATCCCGGCCTTCCCCCTGCGGAGGAAGGAGACGATCGGCACTGCACGCGGTGCGCCAACTGAACCGTATTGCTGCCAACCCGCTAACCGACTAACCGACTAACCGGGTACCTGCCCGCCAGCCCTCACAGAAACCGCTCCAGCAGGCGGCGCGAGGCGCGGTCCAGCGCCGCCATGTCGGGCACGCTGTACTGCACGCCCTGGCTGCCCGAGATGAGCAAGGCCGTGCGCCCCAGCCGGCGTATGTCTTCCTCGCCCTTGAGCACAAAAGACGTGTCGCCCCGGTCGGTCTCCACCGTCCAGATGCTGGGCGTGGCAAAGGTCGACACGCTTTTCAGGCGCCGTATCTCGGGCACAAAGTCGCGCAGGGCCAACTCTTCCTGCAGCAGCGTGCGCAGCGCGGGCGGCAGCGCCTGCAACTGCTCTACCCAGGCCAGTTCATGGCCCTCGGTACTGACCAGCGAGATGCCTTCATCGGGCGCAGCCAGCGGGAACGCCCGCACGGGCACCACGCCGGCATGCTGCTCGCCGTTGGCGCCAATGAACAGCAGCCGGCCGGAGGGCTGGCGCATCAGCTGGAAAGCCGGGGAAGCTGTAGATGATGTCGAGGGTGTCGAGGGTGTCGAGGGGGAATTTGTCATGCTCGGGTTCTCACTCATGGGTTGCCCGCATGTTGTGCGGTATGGGCCAGCTGCGAGGTGGCCAGGGCTATCCGGCTCTCCTCGCCGTCCTGGCCGCCCTCCTCGCTGTCCACCTGGCGCGCCTGCGCTTCATACAGCCGCCAGTAAGCACCCTGCTTCGCCATCAGCTCATCGTGCGGGCCGACTTCCACCACCTGGCCGCGGTCCATCACCACCAGCCGGTCGGCCTTGCGCAGCGTCGAGAGGCGGTGGGCAATGGCAATTGTCGTGCGGCCCTGCACCAGGTTGTCCAGCGCGCGCTGGATTTCCTTTTCGGTCTCGGTGTCGACCGAGGAGGTGGCCTCGTCCAGGATCAGGATGCGCGGGTTGATCAGCAGGGCGCGCGCAATCGAGATGCGCTGGCGCTCCCCGCCCGACAGGCCCTGGCCGCGCTCGCCCACCAGCGAGTCATAGCCCTGGGCCAGGCGCAGGATGAACTCATGCGCATGGGCGGCGCGCGCGGCCGCCACGATTTCGGCGCGCGTGGCGCCGGGCTTGCCGTAGGCAATGTTCTCGGCAATCGTACCGAAAAAGAGGAAGGGCTCCTGCAGCACCAGGCCGATGTGGCGGCGGTAGTCGGCCACGCCAAAGCGCCGGATGTCGGTGCCGTCTACTTGAATAGCGCCGTCGCTCACATCGTAAAAACGGCAGATCAGGTTGACCAGCGTGCTTTTGCCCGAGCCGCTGTGGCCGACCAGGCCGATCATCTCGCCCGGCTCGATCTGCAGGTCCAGGCCGCGAATGACGGACCGGTTGCCATAGCGAAAACCCAGGCCCTTCATCTCGATGCGCCCCTGCAGCGCGCCTATTTTCACCGGGTTGGCCGTCTCCGGCACGTTGGAGACATGGTCCAGGATGTCGAAAATCCGCTTGGCGCCGGCTGCCGCCTTTTGCGTCACCGACACGATGCGGCTCATGGAATCCAGCCGGGTGTAAAAGCGCCCGATGTAGGCAATGAAGGCCGTCAGCACCCCGACCGTGATCTGCTGTTTTGACACCAGCCAGATACCGAAGGCCCAGACCACCAGCAGGCCGACCTCGGTCAGCAGTGACACGGTGGGCGTGAACAGCGACCAGGTCTTGTTGAGCTTGTCGTTGACCGCCAGGTTGTGCTGGTTGACCTCGCGAAAGCGCTGGGCCTCGCGCTTTTCCTGGGCGAAAGCCTTGACCACACGGATGCCGGGGATCGTGTCGGCCAGTACGTTGGTCACGTCGGACCAGACCCGGTCGATCTTTTCAAAGCCGGTGCGCAGCTTGTCCCGCACCACATGGATCATCCAGCCGATAAACGGCAGCGGCAGCAGGGTCACCAGGGCCAGCCACGGATTGATTGAGAACAAGATGACCGCGGTCATGAGGATCATCAGCACATCGGTGGCAAAGTCCAGCGCATGCAGCGACAGGAACACACAGATACGGTCGGTTTCGGAGCCTATCCGGGACATCAGGTCACCGGTGCGCTTGCCCCCGAAATAGTCGAGCGACAGCTCCAGCAGGTGGTCAAACGTGGCGGTGCGCAGGTCCGCACCGATGCGCTCGGACACCAGCGCCAGCAAATAGGTGCGCGCCCAGTTCAGCGCCCACCCCAGCAGCGCCGCGGCCAGCAGCCCGGCGAGCAGGGCAATGACTTTCCAGGGCTCGATCTGCTGGCCGTTCTGGAACGGGATCAGGATGTCGTCCATCAGCGGAATGGTCAGGTAGGGCGGCACCAGCGTAGCCGCCGTGGAGGCCAGCGTCAGCAAAAAACCGGCCAGCAGCTGATGGCGGTAAGGATGGGCAAAACGCCACAGGCGCAGCAGCACCCAGGTGGACGGCGGCGTGTGCAGCTCGCGGGCGCAGGCCGGGCATTCCTCGCTGTCCGGCGGCAGCGGCAAATCGCATTCGGGGCACAGGGCGGCTTCATCGGTCACGCCGGCCGCACCCGCCAGATCCGCCGTCACGACGGCGCCTTGCTGGGCAAACAGCCGCGCCAGGCGCAGCGCCTGCATATTGGCCCCCAGGGTAAACCGCCAGCTCGCGAGCCGGCTGTGGGTATCGTGCAGCTCCAGCGTGCCCACGCCGGCATGGTCGAAATGGCGCAATTGCAAGCCCTGCCCGGGCGCACCCGCCGCGTCCGGGAGGGACCAGGCGTGCCAGTCGCCCTGCGGGCTGCAGGCCAGCAGGCGGCGGTCAGTCAGGGCGAGCAGGCCTTGGGCAAAACGAAGTTGCGGGTCCAGGTCAACCGTCAGGGTCGCCAGAACGTTTTCTTTGGTTGCAAGTTGTGAACGAAGCCCTGTCAGCGCAGGGTCGGTATGGCTGGAGTCGTCCACCGGATGGTTATGTTGCATTGTGTAATGAATTTCCTGGAGTCCGGCATCTGGCGCGGCTGGGTGTTCGGATTCGCGCGGATTGGCCCCGAAGCAGGGATTTTCGCCGAATGCGGGCCGTCGCATCGATGTTTACCTATTTCCGGACCGAAAATGGCGAATGCCTGCAAAATCAGCACTTTGCCCACTGCCGCCCGCTGCAATTAAAACCAGCAAACAAATAACGAAAATAACGAGACACAGGCAGGACCCCGAGACCCTCAAAGGCCTCCAACTGAAATCTATCGACACAACATGGGCATCCTGCATGGGCAGGACCGAAAACCCGATAACGTGCCGACAATTTTGCAAAACATGAGCAAACAGGACGACATCAAGCTACTGCGTATCAACTACCTGCGCGGCCCGAATATCTGGACCTACCGGCCCGTTCTTGAAGTATGGCTGGACCTGGGGGGCCTGGAAGACTGCCCCTCCAACCTGCTGCCCGGCTTCAATGACCGGCTGGTCGCCCTGCTGCCCGCCCTGCTCGAACACCACTGCGGCGTCGGCGAGCGCGGCGGCTTCATCCAGCGCCTGCGGGAAGGCACCTGGGCGGGCCACGTGCTGGAACATGTGGTGATCGAGCTGCTGAACCTGGCCGACATGCCGACGGGCTTTGGCCAGACACGCAGCACCTCCCGGCGCGGCGTGTACCGCATGGTGTTCCGGGCGCGCGACGAACAGGTGGCCCGCACGGCGCTGGCCGAAGGCCACCGGCTGCTGATGGCCGCCATCAATGACGAAGCCTTCGGGCCGGCCGACGTACAGCTTGCCGTGGAGAAAATCCGCGCCAAGGTGGATGACTGCTATCTCGGCCCCAGCACGGCGTCGATTGTGGCGGCCGCCACCGACCGCCGCATTCCGCACATCCGCCTGAACGACGGCAACCTGGTCCAGCTAGGCTACGGCGCCAGCCAGCGCCGCATCTGGACCGCCGAAACCGACCTCACCAGCGCCATTGCCGAAGGGATTGCCCACGACAAGGACCTGACCAAAAGCCTGCTCGCCACCTGCGGCGTCCCCGTTCCGGAAGGCGAAATTGTCAGCACCGTGGAGCAGGCCTGGGAAGCCGCCCAGGACATCGGCCTGCCGGTGGTCGTCAAGCCCTCCGACGGCAACCACGGCCGCGGCGTCTCGCTGGACCTCAACACCCAGGAAGAAGTGGACGCGGCTTTCCGCGTGGCCGAGCCGCATGGCAGCGACGTGATGGTAGAGCGCTTCATACGTGGCCATGAACACCGCCTGCTGGTGGTGGGCGGCCGCGTCGTGGCGGCAGCCCGGGGTGAAACCGCCACCGTGACCGGCGACGGCAGCTCGACCGTGATGCAACTGGTGGACGCCCAGCTCAACACCGACCCGCGGCGCGGCCTGGAAGAAGACTTTCCCCTCAGCCGCATTGAAACCGACAAGGACGAAGCCATTGTGCTGGACCTGCAGCGCCAGGGCCTGACGCCGCACGCCGTTCCGGCGGCCGGCCGGCAGGTGCTGATCCAGCGCAACGGCAATGTCGCCATCGACTGCACCGACGAGGTCCACCCCGAGGTTGACCATATCGTGTCGCTCGCTGCGCGCGTCGTCGGCCTGGACATCGCCGGCGTGGATGTGGTGGCGCAGGACATCTCGCGCCCGCTGCACGCGCAGGGCGGCGCCATTGTCGAGGTCAATGCCGGGCCTGGGCTGCTGATGCACCTCAAACCCGCCGAGGGTTCGCCGCGGCCCGTGGGCCGCGCCATTTGCGACCACCTGTTTCCCGACACACCCGACCACGCGCCACAGGACGGCCTGAACAGCAGCCCCTGCGGCCGCATTCCCATCGTTGGCATTGCCGGCTCCGAGGGCACCCAGCGCATTGCGCGCCTGGTGGCCTGGCTGCTGCACCTGTCGGGCCGCTACACCGGCCTGGCCTGCCGCGATGGCCTGTTCCTGGACCAGCGCTGCGTGGATGCCTCCGACAGCGCGCACTGGGAAGCCGGCCAGCGCCTGCTGATCAATCGCACGGTGCAGGCCGCCGTGTTTGAAAACAGCGCCGAAACCATCTTGCGCAGCGGCCTGGCTTACGACCGCTGCCAGGTGGGCGTGGTCACCGACCTCGGCGGCGCCGCCGGCCTGGCCGAATTCGACATCACCGAAGACGAGCAGATGTTCCGGGTCATGCGCACGCAGGTCGACGTGGTGCTGTCCGGCGGTGCGGCGGTCCTCAACGCCGCCCATCAACGCATCGCGGACATGCATGACCTGTGCGATGGCGAAGTCATTTTCTACAGCGCCGACCCCAAGGCGCCCGCCCTCGCCGCGCATTGCGCCAAAGGCGGCCGCGCCCTGTATGTGCGGCAAGACCAGATCGTGCTGGCCACCGGCGCCACCGAAGCCTTTCTGCCCGGCCTGGGCAAGCTGTCGGCCTGGCGCGCGCGGCGCGACCTCAGTGAAAGCACGCTGCTGGCCGCCGTTGGTGCGGCCTGGGCGCTGGGCATTCCGCTCAATTTGATCGGCGCAGGCCTGGAAGCCTTTGAAACCACCCCTAAAACTGCCGGGAGTGCAGAGTAATGGAAGTGTCCCGCATCCGGGCCCTGCGCGGGCCCAACCTCTGGAGCCGGCACACGGCGCTGGAAGCCGTCGTGGCCTGCACGGCGGCCGAACGTTCGATAGACGACCTGCCCGGCCTTGAGCCGCGCGTGCGCGCGCTCTTTCCCGGCATCGGCGCGCTGCGCCAGACCGGCCACGGCGGCCCGGTCTCGCTGGCGCATGTGCTGGAAGCCTCTGCGCTGGCGCTGCAAGCGGCAGCCGGCTGCCCGGTCACCTTCAGCCAGACGGCCGTCACGGTGGAACCCGGCACCTACCAGGTCGTGGTCGAATACAGCGAAGAGGCTGTGGGCCGGCTGGCGCTGGAACTGGCGCAGGCCCTGATTCACGCAGCCCTGCGCGACGCCGCTTTTGACCTCGACGCGGCCATCGCGCAACTGCGCGACCTGGACGAAGACGAGCGCCTGGGGCCCAGCACCGGCGCCATAGTCGATGCGGCCGTGGCGCGCGGCATTCCCTACCGGCGCCTGACCAAGGGCAGCATGGTGCAGTTCGGCTGGGGCTCCAAACAGCGCCGCATCCAGGCGGCCGAAATCGACGCCACCAGCGCCGTGGCCGAGTCGATTGCCCAGGACAAGGACCTCACCAAAAAGCTGCTGCGTGCGGCCGGCGTGCCGGTGCCGCTGGGCCGGCCGGTCAGCGACGTGGAAGACGCCTGGGCCGTGGCCCGGCAGATTGGCCTGCCCGTCGCGGTGAAGCCGCAAGACGGCAACCAGGGCAAGGGCGTTACCGTCAACATCAGCAGCCGGGAACAACTGGAAAGCGCTTACCGCGCGGCGGCCGAGTATGGCGAGGTCATGGTCGAAACGTTTTTGCCCGGCAGCGACTTCCGCCTGCTGGTGGTGGGCGACAAGCTGGTCGCCGCCTCGCGGCGCGATCCGCCGCAGGTGGTGGGCGACGGACTGCACACCGTGCGCGAACTGGTCGACATCGTCAACCAGGACCCTCGGCGCGGCGAAGGCCATGCCACCTCGCTGACCAAAATCCGCTTTGACGATATCGCTGTGGGCCGGCTCGAGGCGCAGGATCTCACGCCCGAATCAATTCCCGCCAAGGGACGCCGCGTCATCCTGCGCAACAACGCCAATCTGAGCACCGGCGGCACCGCGACCGATGTCACGGACGATGTGCATCCCGCCGTGGCGGCACGCGCCGTGGCTGCGGCGAAGATGGTGGGCCTGCACATCTGCGGCGTCGACGTGGTCTGCGAAAGCATGCTGCGCCCGCTCGAATCGCAAAGCGGTGGCGTGGTCGAGGTCAATGCCGCGCCCGGCCTGCGCATGCACCTCTCGCCCTCCTATGGCAAGGGCCGCGCCGTGGGCGTGGCCATGATCAACGAGCTGTTCCCGGCCGGCGGAAATGACGTGAATAACGGCCGCATCCCCGTGATTGCCGTGACCGGCACCAACGGCAAAACCACCACCACGCGCCTGATTGCCCACCTGATGGCCGCGCACGGCCTGCGCACCGGCATGACCAACACCGACGGTGTCTGGGTCAATGGCCGGCAGACCGACAGCGGTGACTGCAGTGGCCCCAAGAGCGCCCGCAACGTGCTGATGCATCCCGACGTGGACGCCGCCGTCTTTGAAGTCGCCCGCGGCGGCGTGCTGCGCGAAGGCCTGGGCTTTGACCGCTGCGAAGTGGCCGTCGTCACCAACATCGGCAGCGGCGACCACCTGGGGCTCAACTACATCACCACAGTGGAAGACCTGGCGGTGCTCAAGCGCGTGATTGTGCAGAACGTCGCGTCCACCGGCTATGCGGTGCTCAATGCGGCGGATCCCATCGTCGCCGACATGGCTGCCACCTGCCCCGGCAAGGTGATTTATTTCGCAGCAGACCGCCACCACCCGCTCATGGCCACGCACCGCGCGCAGGGCAAGCGCACCGTGTACGTGGACGGCCCGATGCTGGTGGCCGCCGAAGGCGCGTGGGTCGAACGCATTCCGCTGACCGGCATTCCCGTGACGCGCGGCGGCAGCATTGGCTTTCAGGTCGAAAATGCCATGGCCGCGATAGCCGCAGCCTGGGCGACGGGCCTGAACTGGGACACCATCAAAAGCGGGCTGGCCAGCTTTGTCAACGATGCGCACAACGCACCGGGCCGCTTCAATGTGATGGACTACCGCGGTGCCACGGTCATTGCAGACTACGGCCACAACCCGGACGCCATGCGCGCACTGGTGGCGGCGGTAGACGCCATGCCCGCCGCATCCGGGCAGCGCCGCAGCGTGGTGATCAGCGGCGCCGGCGACCGGCGCGACAGCGACATCCGCGACCAGACCGTGATCCTGGGCGCCGCGTTTGACGACGTCATCCTTTACCAGGACGCCGCCCAGCGCGGCCGCGCCGATGGCGAAGTGATGGGGCTGCTGCGCGAAGGCCTGGAAGGATTACACAAGGCCAGCCGCACCAGCCGCATCGACGAAATCCGCGGCGAATTCCTGGCCATTGACACGGCACTGGCGCGCCTGCAACCCGGTGACCTGTGCCTTGTGCTGGTGGATCAGGTGCAGGAAGCGCTGGACCATCTGGCGCTGCGCGTGAAGGAAGCCAAAGACCAGCTGGTGGCTGCATCCTGAAGTGCATTCCGGTTTGCCGCGCGGGCAACAGTTCATGCAACAGTTCATACAACAGCGTAGGGAACAACGCAGGCAACCGGAATCAATGACCAGCCACGATCAACAACGGCCGAAGCCCATCAAAAACACGGGCTGACAGCTATAAACTTCATAGCGAACCAGCGTGGCAGGCACGCTAAACTCGGCCCATGACCTGGAACGCGACGCTCGCACTCGACTACACATGGCAAGCCGGCAAGACGGTTGCCCACTTTCGCCACAGCGGGCCGCTGCGTATTTTGCAAAGCCTCTATCCCGAGGGCGATGCGATTTGCCACAACGTGATCGTGCACCCGCCCGGCGGGCTGGTGGGCGGCGACACGCTGGACTTGCAATTCAGCGCCGGCGCCGGCGCACACGGCCTGGTCACCACACCCGGCGCCACGCGTTTTTACCGCTCCACCGGTGAGCCCGCGCTGCAGCGCACCCATCTGACGCTCAAGGCCGGCGCGCGCATGGAGTGGCTGCCGCTGGAGGCGATTTGCTACAGCGGCTGCCTCGCTGAAAACCACCTGACCATGACGCTGGCCCCCGGGGCCGAGTTGATCGGCTGGGACGTCACCGCACTCGGCCTGCCCGCTGCCAACCTGCCCTTTGAACATGGCAGCTTTTGCCAGCATATTGAAGTGCCGGGCGTGTGGCTGGAGCGCGCGCGCATGCAGGCCAGCGACACCTTGCTGATGAGCAGCCCGCTCGGCATGGCGGGGCACCGCTGCATGGCCTCGCTCTTTTTTGTGGCCGGCAGCAAGCTCGACCGCAACCGCCGCCAGCAGGCGCTGGACACCGCGCGCCAGATCCTCGAAGCGCACCCGCTGTCGGCAACGGCGGGCGCCACCAGCCCCGATGGGCAGGTGGTGGTGGTCAGGGTGCTGGCGCCGGTGGTGGAGCCCGCCATGGCGCTGCTGAGGCAGGTGTGGCTGGCCTGGCGCAGTCATTTCTGGCAACAGGCCGCCTCCAGCCCGCGCATCTGGTCGATGTAAACGCCGGGTCACCAGAAGCGCGGCCTTCAGCACCCTTTCCCCTCTGTTCCTGCGGTGCTTGAGCCAGGCAGGAAAACCCTTGAAAGACCTGTCCTACAGAGGAATTCGGCGTGGGACGCGGTCTTGCTGGTGATTTCCTTTCATCCCATACAGAGCCGCTGCGCCAAACTACATGAACCGAAATGGAACAAGGAGTTTGACCATGCACTTATTAATGCCTATCCGCCACGACCATCACGTCCGGCTTAACCGCTTGGGCAAAGGCGTGGCTTGCTTCGGACTGGCTGTACTGCTGGCCATGACTGCCGCCACCGCTCAGATCGCCTCCGCGCAAATTGCATCCGGCACGACCGGTATTGATGCAACCGGTGATGCAAAAAGCGAAATGGCCGCCTGTAACAGCGGTAAAACCCAGCAAGACAGGGCCACCTGCATCACCGAGGTGAAAAATGCCAACGCTGCCAAGCGCGCAGGCAAGCTTGAAAACGGTGACGGCCAGTTTGCCGCCAACGCACTGAAGCGGTGTGAAGTCTTTAAAGGCGACGACCAGATTGCCTGCCAGGAGCGCATTGCGGGCAGCGGCAAAGCCCAGGGCAGTGTCGCCGGTGGTGGCGTGCTGCGCGAAGCAGAAATAACAGTGCCTGCTACGCAATAAAGTTAACCAGGTTGCCACTCGCTCCGCCGGGGTTTGATGAATTCACCGGATGGGGTAGAAGCAAAGTGGGCCGCTCGATGCGGCCCACTTCTTTTTTCAACTCACCAAAAACTTCAGGCTAGCACTTCGACACAGAGGTATCGGAACGCAATGAAAGCGATGGATTCGGGCCCAGGCCTAGGCGCAAACCGCAGACATAGCCGTAGCTATGGCGAGGATTTGCAACGACGGCATGGGCTCGAAGGCGCGCTTTCATGTTTCGATATTTCTGGGTCGGAGTACTAGGGCTTGACCAGCCCGTCGGCCTTGAACATGGCCTTGATGCCGCGCACGGCCTGGCGGATGCGGGCCTCGTTTTCGATCAGCGCAAAGCGCACATGGTCGTCGCCATGGTCGCCGAAGCCGATGCCGGGCGACACGCACACCCTGGCTTTTTCAAGCAACTGCCTGGAAAATTCCAGCGAACCGAGCTTGCCATAGGCCTCGGGGATGCGGGCCCAGATGTACATCGAGGCCTTGGGGCAGTCCACCTGCCAACCCGCTTCGATCAAGCCCTTGTAGAGCACATCGCGCCGGCTCTGGTACTGCGCGGCGATCTCTTTCACGCAACTCTGGTCGCCTTCCAGCGCGGCGATGGCCGCCACCTGCAGCGGCGTGAAGGTGCCGTAGTCGTGGTAGCTCTTGATGCGGGCCAGCGCGGCCACTAGATCGGGGTTGCCCACCATGAAGCCGACGCGCCAGCCCGCCATGTTGTAGCTCTTGGACAGCGTGAAGAACTCGACCGCGATGTCCTTGGCACCCGGCACCTGCATGATGGACGGCGCCTTCCAGCCGTCGAACACGATGTCGGCATAGGCCAGATCGTGCACCACAAAAATGTCGTGCTTGCGCGCCAGCGCAATCACCTTCTCGAAGAACTCCAGCTCCACGCACTGGGCCGTCGGGTTGGACGGAAAGCCCAGCACCATCATCTTGGGCTTGGGGTAGCTGCCGCGAATCGCCTTCTCCAGCTCGGCGAAGAAATCCGTGTCGGGCGTCAGCGGCACGGAGCGGATGTCGGCCCCCGCGATCACCGCGCCGTAGATGTGGATCGGGTAGCTCGGATCGGGCACCAGCACGGTGTCGCCACGGTCCAGTGTGGCCAGCATCAGGTGCGCCAGGCCTTCCTTGGAGCCGATGGTGACGATGGCCTCGGTGTCGGGGTCTATCGCCACCTGGTAGCGGCTCTGGTACCAGTGCGCGATGGCGCGGCGCAGGCGCGGAATGCCCTTGCTGGCCGAGTAGCCGTGGGTGTCGGGCCGCTGCGCCACCTCGGTGAGCTTGGCCACGATGTGCGCGGGCGTGGCGCCATCGGGGTTGCCCATGCTCATGTCGATGATGTCTTCGCCACGCCGGCGCGCCGCGAGCTTGAGCTCGGCCGTGATGTTGAAGACGTAGGGAGGAAGGCGGTCAATGCGCGCAAAGCGGCGCTTGCCTGAAGAGGAAGCGGACATAAAAAACTTTCACGTAAGCGCCCGGAACCGTCCGAGCGACGTGGCCGGCAATGAGGCCGGCCCACCGCCATCGTAACCGACGGCGATGCCGGTCGACTGGTAGGCACCGAGCTCATCGGGCTTCCATAAGAAACCACGATGAATCCGCCTTGGCCGTTGCAGCAACTATGTCGTGTTGACGGTCATTGTGGAGAGTGCGGATGCGTGGTGTCACCCCCGAGCGGTCAGTCACGAATTGTTCTTCGAATGAGCCCAGCCCAGCACAGCACAGCGAAAAGTCAGCCATTCAGAACCAACCCCTACTTTCCGGGAGGGCTATTGCATGGGCAGATAATTTGTAAGGGCCGCGGGAGCGCTATGCTCGCACCCCCGCCAAATGCGCGAGGCGTCAGCGGGCGTAGCATTCCATGCGTTCGGTATTGGGTGTTGAAGAGTCGCCCGCCTTGTGCGGCGGGTAAGGAGTGTCACCATGGCCGCGCTGGTTACCGCGAAACCTCCAGGCAAGCCAAGACCTCGCATAAGGCTGTCGCGCAATGGACCATACCTGGTCACCGTCGATGACCTGACAAACTCAAAGGGAGAGCGGCTCGAAGGGTGGTACGGCGTCGCGTTGTGTCGTTGCGGCGCATCGAAGAGGAAGCCGTTTTGTGACAGCTCCCATATTCGGATCGGGTTTTCGGACGAGCGGCACCCGGACCGCACGCCTGATGGCGTCGTGGACTACCCGGGCGCCGCCATTGTTGTGAGCTTCAACCGTCTTCAGTGCTCGGCGTCGGAGCGGTGCGCCAAAACGCTTCCGCTGGTCTTCCGCGATGGCGAAAAACCCTGGATCCAGCCGGATCGGGCAGACGCGGACACCATCATCGAGGTCGTTCGACACTGCCCGTCAGGCGCGCTTCGATACACACGGCACGGCCAACCCGGACCAACTGACGTGGCTGCTCCGAGCATTCATATCGCACGAAACGGCCCCTATGAGGTTCAGGGGTTTGATCTTGACACCGAGAACTGGAGCGAAGGCGCCTCGCGTGAGCGCTTTACCCTCTGCCGCTGCGGCGGATCGAAGAACAAGCCATTTTGCGACGGTACGCACCGGAACATCAACTTTCAGGACGACAGCAACTGAATCAGCGGATGGGCGGCTTGTTTTCGTCCGACCCAACACGGGTGAGGCCGGCGTGTCAGGCAGCGTTGCCCCAACCGTCAGCCTGACCCTTTTACAGGGACTTCCCACGAAGTCAGGCACGGTCCACGATAGTTTTTCCGTGGTGACGGCTTTCTTGCGCTGGCGTTCCGCTCAAGCTTCGATCCACAGTTCCAATTCATCATCTAGCGCGAGTTCCTCGCAATTGGGCAGCTTCGACGGCCCACCCCGGTCGATCACAAGAAAATCGCAAACCGAGTGCAGGGGCAGCACCGGGTGATGCCATGTCCCGCGTGCAAAATTGACACCTTGGCCAGGGGATGCACGAAAGCAGTGGATGTGCTGTGCGCTCAGCGGCGTGTCGGCCGCGGCCACAATCACCAGATAGGGTTGGTTTCCCATCGGAATGAACGCTTGGCTGCAGATCGGGTGGCGCTCGAGCAGCCGCAGACGCAAGGGCAAGTTGCATGGCTGCGCGCGGAAAATGCTAATGACCGGATGGCCATGCTCGGCAGCCACGTCCACCGTTGCCAGATCGTGGTACCGCGTCGCGTCCCCCTGGTTGACCGTGAACTGCTCGGCCGAATCGCTGGCCTCAATGACATCGCCGTAGCGGCGAAACGCTCCCGCGCCGAGAGGTTCGATGGGCATGACGTGGCGACGGGTTGACATGGTGGCGACCTTCAGAGGTGGGGGTGGCGAGATCGAAAGGGACGAGCGACATGCAGATAGTTGGCAACTGTTGTTTTGCACAGCATAAGGCGTTGCCCGGTTGTCACGGCTCGCCGAACATCCATGTTGCCTCATTTTTTAGCATAATCCGCCAACCCAGTGCTGGCGGTGCTTTGGGGACTTATCCAAAAAGTTATCCACAGCGTAGGCCACAGGCAGCGGGGACAACTGATTGAAGCGTTTGCGAGAATCTGGGCCAACATCGCACCGCCGCCAAAAGCTGACTGTCAACTCCAAAGTCGGCTATGGAGCATGCCGCGCACCCGCATTGCTTTAGGAGGGACGAGTCATGTCGGAGATTGAAAAAGACCAGGTCGTTGGCGTGCTGAACCGGATACTTGAGGCCGAGCTCGCCGGCGTCGTCCGCTACACCCACTACTCATTTCTGGTATTCGGGTTTGGCCGTATTCCGGTTGTTGCCTGGTTGCGCGAACAGGCCACTGAATCGCTGCTGCATGCCCAGCAGGCCGGAGAATGGATCACCACGCTCGGCGCCTATCCGTCGCTTGCGATCGGCAAGCTGCTGGACAGCCACACCTTTGATATCGCCGCGATCCTGCGCGAGTCACTGGAAGCCGAGATGGGTGCCTTGAAGCTGTACCGCGAGCTATTGACACTGGTGGAGCATCGCTCCGTCGCGCTGGAAGAATATGCTCGCCAGATGATCCAACTGGAAGAGCTGCATGCCGGGGACGTGGACAAGATGCTGCGCAAACCGGGACATGCCGCGGCGTTCGCCCAGCCCCAAGGTTGACGGGAGCGGGTGCGGGTAGAGGCCTGACCGGGACCGGCAGTGACGGCCCCGCCCGCAGAGCTGGCGAAACCGGAGCCCCGAACGCCTTGGGAGAGTGTGCGGCATCGGCGGATCCCTACAACGGCATCAGTCCCATCCGACAGACCGAGGTCCCGCGATGAGTACGATTTGAGTTGTTTGGACGGCGGCGGATGCCGGGTGCTCAACTCTTCAGGAGACACGAAATGACCAGCAAGAACACGATCTGTCTGTGGTACGACGGCGACGCCGCTGACGCCGCAAAATTCTATGCCGAAACATTCCCTGACAGCGCTGTCGGCGCCATCCTCCGCGCACCGGGCGACTATCCCGACGGCAAGCAGGGCGATGTCCTGACGGTCGAGTTCACCGTCGCCGGCATTCCCTGCATCGGGCTGAACGGCGGCCCGTATTTCAAGCACAACGAGGCCTTCTCTTTTCAGATCGCGACCGACGACCAGGCCGAAACCGACCGCTTGTGGAACGCGGTCGTCGGCAACGGCGGCCAGGAAAGCGAGTGCGGCTGGTGCAAGGACCGGTGGGGATTGTCATGGCAGATCACCCCGCGCGCCCTCACCGCGGCTGTATCCGACCCCGATCGCGCGGCGGCCAAGCGCGCATTCGACGCGATGATGACCATGAAAAAGATCGACATCGCCGCGATAGAGGCGGCACGGCGGGGCTGAAACCTGTCCTCAAGTTGATGGCGCATGTCCCGCGCGTTCTCCGCACATTCTCCGCAAGTTCTCTCCTGTTCAGCTGTGAGGGGATGGCTGCCCGACCGGTTCTGGCCGGGTGCGGATGCTTCGGTTGTTGAAATCGTCGCCATATTGCAGGCAAGCGCTATCATGGTGCGATAACAAAGACGCGAGAACTTCCATGAATACGATTCTCAAGACCGCAGCAGCGCTTACCTCAGTGTTCATTCTGCTGGGCCACGCCCAGGCCGCCTCAGAGGAACCCGCGGAGTCAAGCACGAGCACCGCGCCTGGCGTCGTTGACAAGGTGGGAAATGCGGTCGCGCGAGGCGCAAAAGCCGCTGCCAGCGGCGTCGAGCGTGGGGTGAAGGCAGCAGCCAGCGGCATCGAGCGTGGAGCCAAGGCAACGGCCCGCGGAGTCGAGCATGGCGCAAAGGCAACTGCGAGCGCGGCTAACCGCGTTGCCGGCAAGGTGGGCGGTTCACCCGCCTCCTCGCCGGCATCCTCACCCTCACCCGCTACCGACAAATAACGGAACGGTGGTCGCGTGAGTTCAGCCGCACGGGCGCCCAACCCGTCGATCAGTTGGTGCCTGCAATGCAGTGAAATTGGTCTTTCGGCAGCCTCCCCCAAATGGAGGGATATTCAAACCACAACGTTTGGTCGAGAATCGCTATAAATGTGGGACGAGCCATTTCTTACAATTTGCCGGGTTTGTCGCTATTTTTAATGGCACAAACTATCCAAGTGAGACAAGCCTAACTGCCAGTTTCGTAGTGAAAGTCGCCACGTTATACCGCTGCACCTTGCGGTCTACATTCGTTAGGAGCAACGGTAACTTCAGAGGAGAACGCAATGCGAACGACTCATTGGCTGATGACCGCAATACTTGGACTGCTGCTTTCGGGCTGTGCGGGTGTCAGTACCGCCCCGACACCGGAAGTGCGACAGGCATTGGCTCCAACCGGCAAGCTTCGCGTTGGGCTCCAGCAGAGCAATCCCTTGAACATGACGCGGGACTCCGTGTCGGGTGAGATGAAGGGGCTGGGATTTGACCTCGGAAAAGAGTTGGCCCGGCGCATAGGGGTTCCGTTCGAACCGGTTCTGTACCCATCGATCGGAGCCCTTCTCGACGGTGGGAAATCCGGGGCTTGGGACGTGTCCCATTTCGGGTTTAGTCCTGAGCGGGCGAAGGAGTTTGATTTTGCCGCCGTGCACCTGGAAGTCGAATTCGGCTACCTCGTCCCTGGCGGTTCTTCCATCTCGACGATGGCTGATGTGGATCGCCCCGGGATTCGAGTTGCCGTGCAGGAGAAATCCGGCCCGGATGTCTTTTTCACTCGCGCACTGAAAAATGCAGTGTTGGTCCGAGCACCAAGCAACCCTGGCGCATTGGAGGCGCTGAAATCCGGGAGAGCAGACGTAATGGGCAGCATCAAGCCAATCCTGTTCGAGATGTCGAATCAATTGCCCGGTTCTCAGGTTCTCGACGGTCGGCCCGGCATCGATCCACACGCCATGGCGATGCCCAAGGGACGGGATCTCGGCATCACGTACTTGCGCCAGTTCATTGAAGACGCGAAGTCCGAGGGTTTGGTTCAGGCCGCGGTCGAAAGAGCCGGATTACGCGGCGTGGTTGTGACCCCACATAAATGATGCTCTCTAACCACGGCTTGGACAGCGACGCCCGTAAAGCGGGTGCGCGTCAAGCTGGCCGTTAAATGACGGTTATCGGTCGTCCCGAATCTCTGGAGTCAGTCTCAGCCAGGCATTCAGCAATACGCGTTGGACCGCCAGGTGTTGGCACCGGTCCACAACATTGCGACATTGCGATCAAAGAAGTGCTGGTTTCATGCCTTGGTGCTCATATCGCCACCAGCTGCCGGACACCATTGGCTTCCATGTCCTTGCCTTGGCCGCGCGCGATGAATTCGCCGCGCTCCATCACCAGGTAGTCGTCGGCCAGCTCCTGCGCAAAGTCGTAGTACTGCTCCACCAGCAGAATCGCCATGTCTCCCCGGTCGGCCAGCATGCGGATCACGCGGCCGATGTCCTTGATGATGCTGGGCTGTATGCCCTCGGTCGGCTCGTCCAGGATCAAGAGCTTGGGCTTGGCGGCCAGCGCGCGCGCAATCGCGAGCTGCTGCTGCTGCCCGCCCGAGAGGTCGCCGCCGCGGCGGTTCAGCATCTGCTTGAGCACGGGGAACAACTCATACAGTTCAGCAGGAATCGGTGTGCCCGCGCTTTTGTAAGCCAGGCCCATGCGCAGGTTTTCTTCCACCGTCAGGCGCGCAAAAATTTCGCGGCCTTGAGGGACGAAGCCTATGCCGGCCCTGGCGCGTTCATACGGTGTCGCACCCTGGATCTGCTTGCCATCGAATTCGATGGTGCCGGTCTTGATGGGCACCAGGCCCATGAGCGACTTGAGCAGCGTGGTCTTGCCTACGCCGTTGCGGCCCAGCAGCACCGTGACCTTGCCAAGGTGGGAGTCCATGCTCACATCGCGCAGGATGTGGGAGCCGCCGTAGTATTGGTTGATGTTTTTCACTGTCAGCATGGGACTACTCCGAAGTTTATGGGCCTTTGCTGAGGGTGGAGGCCGGGACTCGCCCCGGCGGGCGACTTACTTTTCTTTGCTTCGCTGTATGGACTGGGCACATACGCAACAGGTGTTCGGAGACATAGGAAACACTTCTTCAGCGCCATTGGCGCAAGGAGAAGGGCATGCCTTGGCAACCGAGAGACCTGATGGACATCAAACGCGAATTCGTGGCACTGGCCTTGCAAGAAGGCGCCAACCGGCGCGAGCTGTGTCGGCGCTTTGGCATTGGCGCGAAGGCCGCAT